>NZ_CP009687.1:1200376-1500470 GCF_001042715.1 Clostridium aceticum
CGGTAAAAGGCAGTTAGTGGGTAATGCAACCTATGGCAGTCCAGTGTCTCCCCCTCCCTTCATAGCTGGATTTGCAGAGGTGGAGGTTGACAAGGAAACAGGTAAGGTTAAATTAATAGATTATGTAGCCGTCATCGATTGCGGTACAGTAATTAATCCAAATCTAGCAAGGATTCAGGCGGAAGGTGGACTTGTCCAAGGGATTGGCTTAGCTATGTATGAAGACATAAGATATGACCAAGACGGTAGAATGACAACAAACAGCTTTATGCAATATAAAATTCCAACCAGAAAAGATATTGGAAACATTCGAGTCGTCTTTGAAGAAAGCTTTGAACCAACAGGACCCTTTGGAGCCAAGTCAATAGGAGAAGTTGTTATCAATACACCAGCACCAGCAATTATTGATGCGGTGTATAACGCAGTAGGGGTTAGGTTAACGGATCTTCCAATAACCCCTGAAAAAGTATTCTTAGCGATGGAGAAAAATTAAGTTTATATAAAAAACGATAATATGAAAATGGAGGCAAGTAAAATGTCAAATATTACAGAGAACAATCGAAATCTTGATCCAAAGTACGATTTAGATGGTAAGCCACCTTTAAAAGAAGCTATTCCTCTTGGTTTACAACACGTATTAGCTATGTTTGCTGGTAATGTTACAGTACCATTAATCATCGCTGGTGCTCTTGGATTAACAGTGGGTGAAGTTACTTTTTTAATTCAATGTGCTATGCTTGTAGCAGGGGTTACCACCCTTATTCAAGCAAATCGTATTGGTCCAGTAGGTGCTAATTTGCCGATTGTTATGGGTACTAGCTTTGGCTTCGTTCCTACTTCTATAGCGATTGGTAGTCAGTTTGGCTTATCAGGTATATTAGGAGCATCTTTTGTTGGTGGACTTTTTCAGGCTGTTTTAGGTTCCTTTCTAAAGCCTTTGCGTAAATACTTTCCACCGGTTGTTACTGGTACCGTGCTACTTACCATTGGTTTATCCTTATTGCCTACAGGTATTCGATATTTTGCTGGTGGTGCTGGAGCAGCAGATTTTGGTTCTTTGCAGAATCTAGCATTAGGAAGTTTAGTACTGGTGACAGTTGTATTCTTTAATCAGTATTTTAAAGGAATTTTAAGAATGGCAGCTATTTTAATAGGATTGGTAGTAGGTTATGTAGCGGCTATTTTCATGGGTATAATTGATTTTACTTCTGTAGCTGAGGCTGCTTGGTTCTCTATTCCAAGACCTATGGCTTATGGAATGACTTTTCATGGATCTGCCATCATTGCAATGCTTATTTTATATGTAGTAACAACTGTTGAAACAGTTGGAGATATTTCAGGTATTACAGTTGGTGGTGCTGGAAGAGAAGCCACAGATGAAGAACTTTCAGGTGGTATTATCGCCGATGGTTTAGCCAGTAGTTTTGCTGCACTTTTTAATGCATTTCCTAATACTTCTTTTAGTCAGAATGTTGGTATTGTCTCCTTAACAGGAATTATGAGTAGATATGTAGTTAGTGTTGGGGCTGTTTTCTTAATCTTAGCAGGTTTAGTGCCTAAGTTGGGGGCGGTACTGGCGGTAATGCCTCAAAGTGTTTTAGGAGGAGCGGCTGTTGTAATGTTTGCTATGATAGCAACTTCTGGTATTGTATTGGTTTCTAAGGATGAGTTAAATCAGAGAAATTTATTAATTATTGCTGTTTCTTTAGGCTTAGGTTTGGGACTAGGGTCCGTTCCTGAAGCATTACAACATTTACCACAGTCAGTAAATCTTATTTTTTCAGGTTCCGGTATGGTGGTTTCTTGTATTATAGCTTTAGTATTGAACATTATTCTACCTGAAGAGAAGAAAACTATTATTCAAAAGTCTGCTGTTAAAAACAGTAAAGCAATGACAAAGAGTGAAGTAACCAGTGTATAAATAAAGAACCAGCAAAGGAGCTCTGAATTTTCAGGGCTCCTTTATTAGTTTAAAAGAAAAGTTATTCTTGCTGTTTTAGAACATGTCTTAATATGAGCAAACCCTGCATCATTCTAGGGAATCCACAGGTGGGTGCCACCAACAGGATAGCATGTTCTATCTCTTCCTTTGTGCAGCCAGCTTTTAAAGCTTTAAGAATATGAGTTCTTAAGGCATATTCATATTGAGAATTAGTAGACAGGGCTACCTTAATAAGCCAACGACTTTTCTCATCTAAAGGCCCACCCTTTACATGCACTAACTTTCCAAACTTTTCATAAGCCTCATAGATTTCACTGTGATTTTCAGTGAAGTATTTAAGATTTTTTTCAATAGCATCTAGATTATCAAAGTAATCCTTCATCATATCTCCGCCTTATATTTTAATAGTATTGATTATATTCTAGCCCAAAATTTTCCTTGTTAAACTGCAGGAGGAGTTAAGAAGCTATTTTGCCATCGAGATATTTTTAGGTTGTATCAACAATAAGGTGAATATTTTCAAAGGGTTTTAGAGGTTGTATGTAGAAGTTTATAGTGAGCTGTAGCTGATAATCTGTAACTGTAACCATTAGCGTTAACTTAAACCATAATTTGTCATCTCTTCCTTATCCCAAGATCCTTCGCTACGCTCAGGATGACAGTTCCAGAGAATTTTGCTAATAACTGTGTTAAGTTAACGCCTATGAATCTATAGTAAATAATAAATTTATTTGGATCAGATTTTCACTATAGCGGTTCTAAAAACAAAAGGAGTGTGAAATACTATGCTTTTATTAAGAGTTTTTATCTTACTGCTTCCTCTTTTTCTTTTATTTCTCTTCATTGAAAAGTTATTGAGGAAGCGGCTTGGGATCGAAAAGAGGGGAGGTTTAATATATACGCATGTGAATAAGCTTCATAAAATTGGAGAAAGAGTACTAATGGTTGTATTCCTTTTGGTTCTTATATCCTTAGCAGGAAGACCAAATTTTCCGATTCATCCAGGGGGTTTAGTATTTGTTTATTTTTTTGTTTTATTCAGTTTTCGAACTTTTATGGAATGGAAATATCTTAAAACTTCAAAAGAGTACATTTTAAGTAGTATAACAGTAGTTATGTATATTACACTATTTTTAATACTTAGTCACCCCAGTGTAAGTAGGTTTTTGCTTAAGTAGTATAGATACATGATTGAAAATTTAAATATACAGGATTTGTGGTTTTACTGAAAACCATGGGCTCTACATTTAATAATTGCACAACTCAAGTTATTTTATAAGTTGCAATAAAACTTTTACAGCTTAGTGTCAGATAGCGGAGTCATGGGGACGGTTCATCTGGTACGTATGTTTTTATGTGCCAGTGTCCCCGTGGCGTAGCGAATGTAACGTATTTACTACAACTTATATTATATAAAAACATGTACTAGAAACCTAATACTGTAGTTTTTGCAGTTAGACTTGATTAGAAAAAAATTATCACTTATGAAAAATTTAACAAAAAGACATGATTATGGAGGCTAATCGAATATGTACAGAAAAAAGCAGCTAAGTGTATTACTAGTTCTTTCTATGATTCTAATGTTATTGGTTGGATGTGGTGGAATAGATGAAAGTAGTAATTTGCAAGAGACAACAGGAGTACAAGTAGATCAAGAAGTTATTATGTTAGATGGAGAAGGTTTAGAAGCTCACTTCATTGATGTGGGTCAGGGAAATGCTACCTTTATAGTAGGTCCAGAAGGTCAGACGATGCTCCATGACGCTGGGGGAGATGGAGATGTAGGTAGGATTGTTGTTGATTACATAAAGGGTCTAGGTCATGAGAAAATTGATGTAGCAGTATTTACCCATCCCCATGCAGATCATATCAATGGGGCACCTACTGTTTTTAGAGAACTAGAAGTAGGTGCAGTATACTATCCTAAGGTAACCCATACCACAAGAACCTTTGAAAATTTTGTAGAGGCAGTTGAGAAGGCAGGATTGAAATTTAAAACAGCTAAAGCAGGTGTAAAAATCCCTTTTGGGAATGTGGATGCAGTGTTGGTGGCCCCCATATCTGATACTTATGATAATCTCAACGATTATAGTGCAGTGGTTAAAGTCACTTGGGGAAATACCTCTTTGTTACTAACAGGAGATGTGGAAAATGCTTCAGAGGAAGAAATGGTGGCCAGTGACGAGAACTTGAATGTAGATGTATTACTAATTCCTCATCATGGATCTAATTCCTCCAGTACACAGGCGTTTTTAGATAAAACAAACCCTCGCTATGGCATCATTTCTTCAGGAAGAGACAATAAGTACGGTCATCCCCATAGAGAAGTGGTGGAACGCTTGAGAGAAAACAATATAGCTTTTTATAATACGGCGGAAACTGGAACGATTGTTGTAATTTTAGATGGTGAAGAAGTAGGAATTTATCTAGCAGAGGGTACTCAAATAGGTGGGACACTGACAGAAAAAAAGATGGAAGTTAATGAGGAAAAAGCAGTTGACGAAGAGACCGAAGAAGCCATAGGAAAAAGTATGGAAAATGTTATAGAAGACTTAGACGTGGAGGCTTTTATAAACGATCCTACACCAAGCCAAAATGCTAGAGTAACCGTGACAGTACAGGTGACATCTAAGGGTCATCCAGTACCTAACGCAGAGGTAAAATTACTGAATCATTTTAAATCTACAACTACACCTTATGAAGGAGTAACAGATGAAGAAGGTATAGTTGAAATATCTTATAGCATCGGTAGAGCCAGTATTGGGTATGAGGTAAAGGTAGAGGCTACTGCAAAGAAGGGTGATATAGAAGCTGCTACAACAACTTCATTTACCCCACAGTAGGGAGGAGGATATAAAAATGATGATATTAGACCGTTTTGAAGGAGATTATGGTGTTATTGAAATAGATGGAAAAATGCTGGATGTAAAAAAAGAATTTATAGATTCAAAGGTAAAAGAAGGCGATGTCCTACTTCTAAAGGAAGGGATATACTATAGGGATGATAAAGCTACTAAAAAAAGAAAGAAAGAGATTAAGGATAGATTTCAACATATGTGGGAGGATTAGAAAGTAGGAAAAAAGACCGATTGTTCGGTCTTTTTTTTGTGGTAGATACTAGCTTCTTAGATATAACACTAGAAGGCTAAATACTTGGTATTTCATCGAATTTTAAATATATGTATGAGGGTAAATAGCCTCTAGAGTAAATAGTTGTACAAAACATATAACTATTTGGTCTTTTTTAGTATATAGAGAACATGTTAAAAAAGTGTTAAAGCCGTTAAAATTATATTAAGAGTTGTACTTATTTAATATAAACTGTAAAATGATAAGTAGACATAATGTGATATGCAATTGGATTATTGAACTTTGTGGAAGTAGGAAAACGCTATCTATGACAAATCCTTCACTATTGTTTGGTTTTCCTATAACTAGGTCTTCATTGATCCAATGTACAGTAGTTTAGTATTGTTTATTCAAGAGAAACCAACAAATTTTTAAAAAAATCATAAAATTAAAATTTATAAAAAGCAAGGGGGGACGTAGAAGTTTTATCTTAAAAGGCATAGTTAAAAAACCAGTAAGGAGAAATATTCATCAAGGAGGAAAACAATGAAATTTAAAAAATATTCGGAGCTAATTTTTGGAATTTTTATTTTAGCATTTGGAATGTTTTATTTTATACTGACAACACAGTTGCCACGTAAAGCAGCAATAGATGCTACCTTCATCCCATATATATTAGTTGTATTTATGGGGGTGTTGGGGATTTTACAGCTGATAGCAGGAATCAAAGCAAGCAAAAACTTTAGTGAGAAAAGCTATGTGCCAGAAAACCTGGATTATTTGACAGTAATAAAAATTATAGCACTTATTGTTATATATATCGCTTTATTAGAACCAATAGGTTTTTTAATTTGCACAGCAGTATTTTTAGTTTTCGGATTTAGTCTGTTAGCACCAGCTGGAGAAAAAAAGAATTATGTGCAGTACATGGTGATTGCTGTGATTGCTTCAGCAGTAATTTACTTTTCATTTAGAAACGGATTAAATCTTATGTTACCAGAAGGCATACTGAGGTTAGGGAGGTAGATGACGTGGCAGATATTTTACAGGCAGCGCAGGCGGTATTTGCTTTACAAACTTTAATTTTTATTATCATTGGGGTTGCTGTAGGCATTGTATTTGGAGCAGTGCCAGGCCTTACAGCGGTTATGGCAGTAGCCTTGTTTATACCAGTTACCTATGGCATGTCTCCGGGAGTAGCTATTTCTATTCTTATGGCACTTTATATAGGAGCTACCTCAGGAGGACTTATTTCAGCAATTTTACTAAAAATTCCTGGAACACCAAGTTCCGTTGCAACCTGTTTTGATGGACATCCTATGCTGGACAAAGGAGAAGGACCAAAGGCACTAGGTGTTGGTATCGTATTCTCATTTTTAGGTACAATTGTAAGTGTTTTTGCATTAATGCTAATAGCTCCAAAACTAGCTAGCATAGCTATTAGATTTGGACCTCATGAATATTTCGCTATTGCTGTGTTTTCTTTAACACTAATTGCTACACTGTCTTGTAGGTCAATGGTAAAAGGTGTTTTTGCAGGGGTAATAGGCTTTGTATTTGCAACAGTAGGGATTGCACCTGTTGATGCAACCATCCGATATACCTTTGGAACAACACAGCTTAAGGCAGGATTTACAACACTTACTGTATTGATAGGATTGTTTGCTATCTCAGAAGTTATTAAAACTGCTGAAAAAGCAAAACAAAGAGAATCAATGAAAGTTGCTCAAGTCAGCATGAAAAAGATTAAAGGCTTTGGATTTTCCCTAAAGGAATTTAAAGATCAGATACCAAATGGAATTTTATCAGCAATTGTAGGTATAGCAATAGGGATTTTACCGGGAATTGGCTCAGGAACCTCCAATATTGTTGCCTATACCGTATCCAAGAAGAGATCAAAGCGTGGAGAGTTATATGGAACTGGTGTTATTGATGGTATTGTTGCCTCAGAAACCTCTAACAATGCAGGTATAGGAGGAGCCTTGATTCCACTTATGACCCTAGGTATACCAGGAGATGCAGTTACAGCAATACTATTGGGTGGATTTATGATCCACGGTATTCAACCAGGACCACTACTTTTTGTGAACAACTCTGTATTAGTCTATACGATTTTTATCGCAATGTTTGTAGCATCAATTGCAATGCTTATTCTTGAGTTTTATGGGTTAAGAATATTTACAAGATTGTTGAATGTACCAAAACATCTGTTATTACCAATCATTTTTGTACTATGTGTAGTGGGAGCCTTTGGAATTAACAGTCGTGTATTTGATGTTTGGACCATTATAGTATTTGGTCTTTTGGGCTATATGTTCTATAAATTTGATGTACCAAATGCACCATTTATCATGGGCTTTATTCTAGGACCAATGGCAGAAACAAACTTTAGAAGAGGACTTATGCTTTCAAATGGTGAATTTAGTGGGTTTATTTCAAATCCTATATCAGGAATATTTCTTATGTTAGCAGTAGGATCTATTTTATGGACAGGTATTAGTAGTTATCTACAGAGAAAAAAACAGATGTGTGTAGACAACTTAAGTTAATCTCTTTAGAAAGATAAGGAAAGAAGCAATAGAAGTATGTAGATGTGAGGGGATGAAACGATGAAGACGCAAGGAACACCAATTGTAACAGACATGAAAGTAATACCAGTTGCAGGATATGACAGTGCACTCTTAACCTTAAGTGGCTGTCATGGACCCTTCTTCACCCGTAATATCGTAATTTTAACCGATAACTCCGGTAACGTGGGTCTAGGGGAGGTTCATGGAGGAGATGATATTACGAAAGCATTAGAAGACTATAAACCATTTGTTGTAGGACAAGAGATTGGCAACTACAAAAACATTATTAATGTTCTAAGAAATGGTAATAGTACTGCTGACGATAGTGGCGAAGGACTACAGGGGCTAGATCTGAAAAATTTAAAATTCGTTGTACATGCAGAAACAGCGGTGGAATGTGCTCTGTTGGACTTATTAGGACAGTTTATGAACCTACCAGTGGCAGCCCTACTGGGAGATGGTATGCAGAGGGATAAAATATTGATATTAGGTTATTTATTCTATATTGCAGATAAAAATAAGATCAATTTACCTTATTTGGATGAGAGCAATAGTTCAGATAGATGGTTTAGAACTAGAAGAAATGTTGCCCTGACACCAGAAGCTATTGTAGAGCAAGCCCATGCTGCAAAAGAGCGATATGGTTTTAAAGATTTTAAACTAAAGGCTGGGGTTTTAGAAGGTGAAAAAGAGATTGATGCTATTGTAGCTTTATCAAAAGCTTTTCCGGATGCTCGTATCAATATAGATCCTAATGCAGCTTGGTCATTAAAAGAAGCAATTAACTTATGTAAAGGGCTTAAGGGAGTATTATCCTATGCAGAAGATCCATGTGGTCCAGAAAAAGGATACTCCGGTAGAGAAATTATGTCGGAATTTAAAATGGCAACAGGATTACAGACAGCAACCAATATGATAGCAACTGACTGGAGACAATTCCATCATTGTATCGTATCAAAAGCTGTAGATATACCTTTAGCAGATCCCCACTTTTGGACCATGAGTGGTTCTGTAAGAGTAGCACAAGTATGCAATGACTGGGGAATGACATGGGGCTCCCATTCAAACAATCATTTTGATATTTCCTTAGCAATATTTGCTCATTGTGCAGCAGCAGCACCAGGAGAAATTACAGCAATGGATACCCATTGGATTTGGCAGGATGGTCAATATCTAACGAAAGAACCAATGGAGATTAAAGGTGGATATCTGGCTATGCCAAAGAAACCAGGTTTAGGACTTGAACTTGATATGGATAAAGTCATGAAGGCTAATGAGTTGTACAAGAAATTAGATTCAGGGGATAGAAATGATGCCATAGCAATGCAGCATCTTATCCCTAACTGGAAATTTGATAGTAAAAAGCCTTGTTTAGTTAGGTAGTTAAAAGGTGATTTATTGTATTCTCTAAAAAGAATACTTAAATAAAGTGTAATGCAAGCTAAAAAAAACAATCATAAAAAGGAGAGAGAAACCATGAAGAAAAAATTAATGTTATTATTGGCATTTGTTGTATTGGTAGGATCTTTAGCAGCATGTGCACCAAAGGAAACACCTGCCCCAGCTCCAAATGGAGGAACAGATACATCAGGTGATGGATATCAATGGCCAGTTAGAACAATAGAAGTAATCGTACCTGCTAGTGCTGGAGGAGATACAGACTTTAATGCTCGTACTATGGCGAAATATTTTGAAAAAGCTACAGGTGTAACAATGGTAATCACCAATATGACTGGTGGTGGAGGAACAATAGCATCATCTCATGTTAAAGAAGCAAGAAATGATGGAAGCATTATGTTCTTCGGACACACAGGACAATTGCTTGTGAATCAGGTATCTGGTCTTGCAGATTATGGTATAGACGAATTCGAAATCGTTTCAATCCCAGCTGTTGATAAGAGCACAGTTTTCGTTGTAAGTGGTAAGTCAGGTATCACTTCAGTTGCTGAACTTGCTGAAGCATCAAAGACAAAGCCAATCGTTTATGGCTCAGAGCTAGGTGGATACACACACCTTCAAGGACTTATCTTCGGAGATTTAACTGGAACAAATCTAAATGTTGTTGACGTTGGACCTGCTGCTGAGAAGATCACAAACCTTTTAGGCGGAAGAATAGACCTTATGTCAATTGCCTATGGAGCAGTACAAGATTATGTGACAACTGGAGATATGGTCGTGATCGGACAAGTAAGTGAAACACGTAATGAGTTACTAGGAGATATCCCTACAATTACAGAGCAAGGATATGACTTTGCAATGGATAAACCTTATATTGCAGCTTATCCTAAAGGAACAGATGCTGCGTTAGTTGCTGAAGTAGCTAAGGTTATGGAGGAAATAGGAAAAGATCCTAACTATGCCAAAGAACTTGAAGACACTTATAAGCAACCTGTGACTTACTTCAATAGCAAAGATGCAGTTGAACTTTTAAGTAAGCTTCTTGAAGATTATATGAAATACGCTGACTTATTACAATAAGGCAGGCTGATATGACTAAATAATTGAATGAGTATAAAAGATACTGGCTACCTACAATCAAAACTCCTATAGAGGAAAATAGATGAAGGATATGTAGCCAGTATTTTTATAAGACTAACAAGAAAATCATAAGCGTTAACTTAATACAATTGTTTCCACAATTCTGTTGAACTGTCATCCTGAGCGTAGCGAAGGATCTTGGGATAAGGAAGAGATGACAAATTATGGTTTAAGTTAACGCTAATGAGAAGAAAATAAGAATACTACACTTGATAGAAAGTAGGCGAATATTATGGGAAATGAAAAGAATCAAAAACCATTACTAATTAAGGTTCATCCCATAGATAATGTAGAAATTGTGGTGAATGAAGAGGGGATAGCAGCAGGTACGATTATTGCTGATGACCTTACGGCTACTGAAGACATTCCACAGAGTCATAAAATAGCTTTAATAGA
Organism: Clostridium aceticum; assembly: GCF_001042715.1. NCBI lineage: Bacteria > Bacillati > Bacillota > Clostridia > Peptostreptococcales > Natronincolaceae > Andreesenella > Andreesenella acetica. The sequence continues at coordinate 1,210,892 of NZ_CP009687.1, forward strand.
CTTTAAAGCAGGAGATGAAATCGTTAGATATGGTGAAGTGATAGGTTATGCAAAGGAGGACATTCTCAAGGGAAGCTGGATTGATGAACATAAGGTAAAGCTACCTCAAGCACCAGTATTAGAAGAACTTCCAGTAGCTACTAAGGTACCAGCTCCAATGCTGCCATTAGAGGGATATACTTTTTTAGGGTATCGTAATCCCAATGGAAGTGTAGGGACAAAAAACATGTTAGGAATAACAACAAGTGTACAGTGCGTTGAAGGTGTACTAAATATTGCAGTAAACAAAATTAAAAAAGAGTTACTGCCTAATTATCCAAATGTCGATGGTGTTGTACCCATCAATCATGCTTATGGATGTGGCGTAGCTATTCATGCACCGGAGGCAATAATACCTATCAGAACTTTAAGAAACCTTGCTATGCATCCTAATTTTGGTGGAGAGCTATTGGTAGTGGGACTTGGCTGTGAAAAACTTCTTCCAGATAAATTATTTCCCGATATTAAGGAAGAAAATGTGATCACCCTCCAAGAAGAGATGGGTTTTGAAGCTATGATTGAAAGAATCCTTGAAAAAGCCAAAGAAGGATTAGAACGTTTAAATCAAAGAAGTAGAGAAGTATGTCCTGCTTCAGAGCTTGTAATAGGTCTACAGTGCGGGGGGAGTGACGCATTCTCAGGTGTTACATCAAACCCAGCGGTTGGGTATGCAGCAGATTTACTGGTAAGAGCAGGAGCTAGCGTTATTTTTTCAGAGGTTTCAGAAGTCAGAGACGGGGTACATCTTTTAACTCCGAGGGCTATTAATGAAGAGGTGGGGCAAAAGTTAAAGGATGAGATGGCCTGGTATGATAATTATTTAGACGCAGGATGTGTGGATAGGGATGCAAACCCATCCCCAGGCAACAAAGAGGGTGGATTAGCCAATATTGTAGAAAAGTCTTTGGGATCTATTGCAAAGTCAGGAAGTAGTGCTATTGTAGATGTTTTATCTCCTGGTGAAAAAGTAGAGAAAAAAGGGTTAATCTATGCAGCTACTCCTGCAAGTGATTTTGTATGTGGAACCTGTCAATTGGCTTCAGGAATTACTTTGCAAGTGTTTACTTCAGGCAGAGGAACTACTTATGGCTTAGCCATGGCACCAGTAATTAAGGTTTCAAGTCGCACAGTGTTAGCAAACAAATGGAAGGATCTAATAGATGTAGATGCAGGAAAAATCGCCACAGGAGAAGCAACGATAGAAGATGTTGGTCAAGAAATTTTTGAACTGATCCTTGAAATTGCCAGCGGTAAGAAAAAGGCTTGGGCAGATTATTGGGGTATTGAAAATGCTTTATGCTTATTTAATCCGGCACCAGTGACCTAATGTTAGATAGAAGTAAGTGCAAGAGATTCACAGATAAAGATTGAAAATTCATTAGACTTATCTGATTTTCTATAGATCACCTAGTATTGTATACAAAGCACAAATATACTTCTCAGTTTAATACAGAGGAAACATGGTCAACAGACGCTTAGTGTTTTAGAATATAAGTAAGATAAATGATAAGAACAGATGCATATATTTACCCATAAGGAGGCTAAAAATGCTAAAAATAGAAGATTTAAAAGGAGTTATGCCCCCCATTGTTACACCAGTTGATGCACAAGAAAATGTTGATGAACAAGGGCTTAAAAATGTTATAGATTATGTTTTAGATGGAGGTGTGCACGGGGTTTTCGTGCTTGGAAGCAACGGTGAGTTCTATGCTTTGGATTTTGAAAATCAGAAAAAAGCTGTAGAAATCACAGTAAACCATGTGAATGGAAGGGTTCCAGTGTTTGCAGGAGCAAGTGCTATTACAACAAAAGAGTGTATAAAACTGGCTCAGATGGCAGAAGAGGCAGGGGCAGATGCACTAACGGTGTTGACACCAATGTTTATTAAGCCTAACGAGAAAGAATTATATAATCATTTTGAAGCAATTGCAAAGTCTACAAAACTTCCTGTCCTTCTATATAATAATCCAGATAAGACAACAAACAACATCTCGGTTTCATTATTAGAAAAACTAGCAAAAATTGATAATATTGTAGGGATTAAAAATACTTCTTTTGACTTTGCTCAGACAATTGAATATATACGAGTTACAAAGGATATCCCAAACTTTAAAGTTCTTAGTGGTTCTGATTATCTTATTTATGGTACCCTAGCGTATGGTGGAGCAGGTTGTGTTGCAGGGACAGCAAACGTAGCTCCGAAGCTGGTGGTGGAGATCTACGACAAGTATATGGCAGGCGATTATGAAGGAGCTATGGAGGCACAATATAAGTTAATTCCATTGAGAAATGCTTATAGCTACGGAAGCTTCCCTGTTGTAATGAAGGATTGCATGAACTTAATCGGTGTAAAGGTAGGGGACCCAGTAAAGCCAATTGAACATTGTACAGAAGAAAAATTAGAGGAACTGAAAAAAATTCTTAGAGATTTAGATTTGATAAAGTAGCTATAAAAGCAAACAACATGACAATTATAATAGAAATAATATAAAGAAAAGGGAGACGATGAAAATGAAAATAGGATTTATAGGACTTGGAATTATGGGAAAGCCTATGGCAAAAAACTTAGTAAAAGCTGGATACCAGTTAGTGGTATTAGATTTAAATAAACCAGCAGTAGAAGAGTTAAAGGCATTAGGAGCAGAAGTAGGAACATCTAATGCAGATATAGCAAGTAAATGTGAGGTAATTATTACCATGTTGCCTAATTCACCTCAGGTAAAACAAGTAGTCTTAGGAGAAAATGGGGTGATTGAAGGAGCAAAACCTGGAACCGTTGTAATCGATATGAGCTCTATTGCTCCTTTAGCTAGTCGAGAAATCTATGCAGCTTTAGAAGAAAAAGAAATTCATCTGTTGGATGCTCCAGTAAGTGGTGGAGAGCCAAAAGCGATAGAGGGTACACTGGCAGTGATGGTAGGAGGTAAAAAAGAAGTTTTTGATAAATACTATGATGTTATGAAGGTGATGGCTGCTTCTGTAGTATATGTTGGGGAGAGCGGTGCAGGAAATGTTGCAAAGCTTTGTAACCAAGTAGTAGTGGCTCTTAACATTTCAGCTGTTTCAGAGGCGTTAATCCTTGCTAAAAAAGCAGGTGTTGATCCAGATTTAGTCTATCAAGCAATAAGAGGCGGCTTAGCAGGAAGCACTGTGATGGAAGCAAAGGCACCAATGATCATGGATAGAAACTTTCAACCAGGCTTTAGAATTGATCTTCACATAAAAGATTTAAACAATGTCCTTGAAACTTCCCATGGTGTAGGTGTTCCACTGCCACTGACTGCCCAAGTAATGGAGATTATGCAAGCTATTAAGGTTGATGGTTGTGGTGTAGAGGATCATGCAAGTATAGTGAAATACTATGAAAAATTAGCAAACATTGAAGTAACTCGTTAATATAACTTTATGAATATAAAGACAAGGAGATTATTAATATGGGAAACACACCTAAAGTAGTGGAAATGCAGGTTATTCCAGTAGCAGGTAGAGACAGCATGTTATTAAACCTAAGTGGTGCCCATGCACCGTACTTTACTAGAAATATCGTCATTATGACGGATAGCAGCGGCAATACTGGAATTGGAGAAGTTCCAGGTGGAGAAAAAATCCGTCAAACCTTAGAGGATACTAAAGAATATATTCTTGGGCAATCTATCGGAAATTATAAAAACATCATGAATGTAGTTCGTAAAGTCTTTAGTGATCGAGACGCTGAAGGTCGTGGTCTGCAAACCTTTGACCTTAGAACAACCATTCATGTAGTAACGGCTATTGAAGCTGCACTATTAGATCTACTTGGTAAACACTTAGAAGTTCCTGTAGCAGCTTTATTAGGGGATGGGCAACAAAGAGATGCAGTAAAAGTATTAGGATATTTATTCTATATTGCTAATCCAGATAAGACAGATCTTCCTTACTATAGGAATCCAAATGCTGAAAATCAGTGGTACAAGATTCGTCATGAAGAGGCTATGACACCAGAGGCTATCGTAAGTTTAGCAGAAGCATCCCAAGAGCTGTACGGATTTAAAGATTTTAAACTTAAAGGTGGAGTATTAGAGGGTTCTGAAGAAATAAAGGCAATCAAAGCTTTAAAGAAGAGATTTCCTGAGGCAAGAATTACTTTAGATCCTAATGGAGGATGGTTGTTGAAGGATGCCATTGAGCTATGTAAGGATATGCATGGAATTTTGAGTTATTGTGAAGATCCATGTGGTGCAGAGGATGGTTTTTCAGGTCGTGAGGTATTAGCAGAGTTTAGAAAAGCTACTGGCCTTCCCACAGCAACCAATATGATCGCAACAGACTGGAGACAAATGCAACATTCAGTAGCATTACAATCTGTAGATATTCCATTGGCAGACCCCCATTTTTGGACTATGTCGGGGTCAGTTAGAGTAGGGCAAATGTGTAATGAATTTGGATTAACTTGGGGTTCCCACTCAAATAATCATTTTGATATATCGTTAGCTATGTTTACCCATGTAGCAGCAGCTGTACCTGGTAAGGTTACTGCAATAGACACCCACTGGATATGGCAGGAGGGAACTGAAAGACTAACAAAAGAACCTATGCTGATTAGAGATGGACATATTCAAATACCAAACAAACCAGGATTAGGTATTGAAATTGATATGGAACAGGTAAAAGAAGCAAATGAATTATATTTAAAAGAAGGCCTGGGTGCTAGGGATGATGCAATAGCTATGCAATATTTAATTCCAGGTTGGAAATTTGATAACAAAAAACCTTGTTTAGTACGGTAATCAATAAAAGCACAAGTCATCTAATGTTAGGTGGCTTGTGTTTTAAAATATTTAATTAATTTACACACTTAAAGCAGATAGCATTGACAAACAATCGTATTCTCTATAAAATGTAAACATCATTGTTCTATCAAAAGGAGGAGGTACGATATGTCAATTTTAGAACCCGCATTAGCACAAAAACTTATTGATAAGACAGCAAGACTTTTTGAATATAACATCAATGTAATGAATGATAAGGGGATTATTATTGCCAGCAAAGATGCCTCTAGAGTGGGAGATTTCCATGAAGTTGCCTACAACATGTTAAGCGGCACCCTTGTTTCCGGCGTTGTAAAAGAAAATCAGAAATTTTTAGGGACAAAACCTGGCGTTAATTTGTTTATTGACTATAAAAGTAAGCATGTAGGCGTAATCTGTGTAACAGGTAATCCTGATACGGTACAAGTTTTTGCCGAAATGATAAAAACATTTATGGAGGCAATGTTGGAGTATGAGTTGCAGGTTGAAGGAGAACGCCGCCGAAAAGATAAGACAGAACAGTTTTTGCACTATTTGTTATCTGAAGAAAATATTGATGTAGCTGTGGCCAGTACTATGGCAAATGATTTAGGAATTACAAAGGATTTGTTAAGGACTTGTGTGATTATAAAGTACAATGCTGATTATAGTGCTAAAAAAATTGTACAAGCTTTAACAGGTATAGAGGATTATTCACATCAAGATATTATCACAGTAGCCAGAAATGGTGAAATTATTGTGTTTAAGTCTATTAATCTTAAGTTTCCAGAGGCTATTAAAGAATACAAAGATACTATAGAAGAATATATCAGTAAATTTATTAAAAAACTCCCAGATGAGTATGATGAAAATGAATTTAGCTTTTTTGTAGGTTCTCTACAGAATAAAATTAACCAGTATAGGGGATCTTATCTTCACGCTCAAAGTTTGGCATTGCAAGCAAAAGAAAGTGATGGTATTTACTTTTTTAATGACCATGTATTAAGTTATTACAGAAACCTTGTTACGATAAAGACTTATGATAATATTTTCAATGTATATGATATATTGTTTAATGAAGAAGATAAGAAGCTAATTACTCAAGCAGTTGAAGTATTAAGTAGGAACAACTATAATGTAGTAAACAGTGCAAAAGAACTATACATTCATAGAAATACACTGCTCTTTAGGCTAAATAAGATTAAAGATGTGCTAAACATTGACCCTATTGGGAATGCAGCAGATAGAGAATTCTTAAATGAACTAGCGTATTATTTTAGTCGCAAATAAACGAATCTTTTTAAATATTATATTATTGTGAAAAAGAAATTCCTTCATAGGGGTTTCTTTTTTTTTGAAAAAGGCTGCGTTTAAATAATGCTTTACGTGGGGAAAGAATTATATAGATAGAATTGTATATAGAGTATGATAAAACCTAGCAATTTGATACAAATGAAACATAGCAAAGAAGGTAGCTGTGTTTTAAAATAATATTATCCAATGCTTTTTAAGTAGCAAAAGATTTTTGCAGACTAAGACTTAATAAAACAATTTTATATCATAAAAAGGTAGGTGCCTATATGAGTACAATGAGAGAAGATGCTTTAACCATAATAGATGAATCTATAAAATCTGTCTTGCCAGAAGCGGCGGTAGTAAAAGCACTAGAAAAAAAGAAATTTACAGGGAATATTGTTGTTGTTGCTATCGGAAAGGCTGCATGGAATATGGCTCAAGCCACAAAAGCTACTCTAGGAGATAAGGTTTCAAAAGGTGTGGTAGTGACAAAGTATCATCATTCCAAGGGCCCTATAGAGGGCTTTGAAATTATTGAAGCTGGACACCCAATTCCAGATGAAAATTCTATTAAAGGAGCAGATAAAGCTTTAGCTTTAGTAGAAAATCTAACAGAAAAGGATCATGTGATTTTTTTAATATCTGGAGGGGGTTCAGCACTATTCGAGAAACCCATGGAGGGAGTCAGTCTTGAAGATATTATGGATATGACAAATCAACTATTAGCCTGTGGAGCGGATATTGTTGAAATCAACGCCATACGAAAACATCTTTCTGCTGTCAAGGGAGGAAGATTTGCATCTCACTGTGGAAAAGCCAGTATCTATGCTATTGTTTTATCAGATGTGGTTGGAGACAGATTAGATGCTATTGCCTCTGGACCAGCCTATGCTGATTCTTCTACGTCAGAAGAAGCCTTAAGCATTATAGAAAAGTATAAGTTGCAAGTGGCGGAGGAACTAAAAGAGATATTAAAGATTGAAACCCCTAAAAAAGTAGATAATTGTGAAACCGTCATTACAGGAAGCGTCACTGCTTTATGTGAAGCAGCTGCTAGAAATGCAAAAAAACTTGGATACCAGCCAGTAATTATATCTTCAACGCTAGATTGCGAAGCAAAGGAAGCTGGTAAATTTATGGCTTCTATTGCTAGGGAAATCAAAAATGGTAATGGCAGTAGATCATTTCTAAAGCCTCCATGTGCAGTTATCGCTGGAGGAGAAACTATAGTGCGTTTAACAGGAAAGGGCAAAGGTGGAAGAAATCAAGAGATGGCTTTAGCCGCAGCCTTAGGAATCGAAGGAATGGAAGATATTGTTCTGTTTTCTATCGGCTCAGATGGAACAGATGGACCGACAGATGCAGCTGGAGGCATGGTGGATGGAAAAACCTCAGAAAGAATGAGATCAGTAAATATACTTCCCGAAGTATATTTAGATAACAATGATTCTTATAATGCCTTAAAGGCAAGTGGCGATTTGATTATAACAGGGGCAACAGGAACAAATGTAAATGACATTGTTGTTTTGTTGTGTAGATAGGCGATAACAACTCATTTATAGCTAAGGAACTATCTATAAAGTTGTTGAGAACTAATTGAATGAGTATAGCCTAAAAAAATTAATTGTATATAGTAACAAAAGCATCTCTTATGAGATGCTTTTGTTACTATATACATATATCATAATACAATTGGCATATTCATTGCATAATTATTTAAGGAATTAATATAGTTTAATAAAAAGGAGGGATTTGAATGAAAATATTGAAAACGATTCAAAAAGTTCCTGGAGGGATGATGGTAGTTCCCCTATTACTAGGTGCAATCCTTAATACGATAGCACCAAACTTTCTTGAAATTGGAGGTTTTACGACAGCACTTTTCAAAAATGGAGCATTACCATTAATAGCACTATTTGTTCTTTGCATGGGGGCCCAAATAGATATTAAAAAGGCAGGTATTCCTTTATATAAAGGTGTATCTCTTACTGCAGTAAAACTGCTAATGGGCGTATTAATAGGAGGGGGAGTAGGTAGAGCCTTTGGTCCAGCAGGGATACTAGGTTTAACCCCTCTTGCTATAATCTCAGCCATGACAAACTCAAACGGAGGCTTATTTGCAGCATTAACGGGACAGTACGGAGATGCTACAGATGTTGGAGCTGTTTCAATACTCTCATTAAACGATGGACCTTTTTTTACAATGATAGCCCTAGGGGCAACAGGAATGGCAAAAATTCCATTGATAGCCTTTGTTGCTGTACTAGTGCCAATAGTTTTAGGATTTATATTAGGTAATTTGGATGAAGATTGGAGAAAGCTTTTAGCCCAAGGACAAACGCTTCTTGTACCATTTTTTGCATTTCCACTGGGTGCAGCTCTTGATTTTAGAACAGTAGTTCAGGCAGGCATACCAGGTATACTTTTAGGAGTAATCACTGTTCTTGTTACGGGACTTGGAGGTTACTATACTTATAAGCTTTTTGGTGGGCAAAAGGCTGTTGGAGCCTCCATAGGTACAACAGCAGGAAATGCTGTAGGAACACCAGCAGCCATTGCTGCTGCTGATCCATCGCTAGCATCTATAGCTGCTGTGGCAACAGCACAAATAGCTGCCTCCGTTATAGTAACAGCAATTCTTTGTCCACTGTTGGTATCTTATTTAGATAAAAAAGACAAAAATAAAAAAGCAATAGCTTAAGAAAATTTATAAGGGTATTTTTAATAATTACGACGACTTTACGGAGAAATCCATATTGTTAAATAACAATAAAAAAGGTTAGCAGAATATATTCTGTTAACCTTTTTTATTTAATACTAAAAAACTAGTTCGAGTCGCAATAACCGTTCCTTTATAAGATGAATAATCCTTTTCTCATCTTCTAAATCTTTAGCCTCAAATGTAACAGATAGTCTGACGTAAGGTTCAGGAGTATTCCATGGTACAGTACAAATTTGAGCATGGGTTAATAAAAAGATGGAGAAGTCATCTGCATCTTTAAATCTTATACCGTTTCGAGTTCCTTTAGGAATGGGTAGATAGCAGTAGAAGGTGGCCTTAGGTTTTTCTATACTGAAGCCTACCTCCCTTAAGGCAGAAATGAGAAGATCAAGTCTTCTGGAATAACGTTTGCAGTTACATAAAGAAATTTCAGGATGATCTAAAGCATATGCACCGGCCTTCTGAATAGCACGAAACTGCCCAGAATCTGAGTTAGCCTTTACAGTACTTAAAATACCAATTGCTTGAGGGCTCCCAGCAGCAAAAGCTATGCGCCAGCCCGTCATATTGTAAGCTTTTGAAAGAGAATGGATTTCAATACCTACATCTTTGGCGCCATCGATAGATAGAAAACTTAAGGGTTTTTCACCATCAAATACGATAGTGGCGTAGGTAGAATCAGCTACTACAATGATATTGTTTTTGTGGGCGAAGTCCACAACCCTTTTATAAAAGTCCTTAGTGGCCACTTGACCAGTGGGATTATTAGGATAATTTATATATAAAAGTTTAGAACGATATAAAATAAAGTTAGGAATATTAGAAAAGTCTGGATAGAAACTATTTGCTTTAGTCAATGGAAGCTCATAAACAACGCCCCCAAGATACTTGGTGTGGGTGGCGATAATAGGATAACTCGGTAATGTTGTTAAAGTAATGTCCCCTGGATTAATAAAACATAAAGGCAGCATTGATAAAATAGATTTTGCCCCAATACCATGAAGAATTTCTTGGTAAGGGTCGAGATGATTTATGCCAAAAATTTTATAGAGATAATTTGCCGCCGCTTCTTGAAATTCTGGTATTCCATTATCAGCATACAACCTATTTTCTTTTTTAGCTGCTTCATTGCATAGGAAGTTTACAATACGCTTATCAGCCGCTAAGTCAGGCTCACCAACACCCATATCAATAAATTCTATATCAGGATACTTCTTGATCGCTTCCTCCTTTGCATTTTTGATCCTCATAAACTTATAATCTTGTTTTGCAATATCAAAACTTTGGTCTCTAAAGCGATCAGCAATTAAATCCCTAATTCCACCCATCGTTGCCCTCTCCCTTCAAATTAAATGATAAAAATAGAAGCTTATAGATTATTTTATTCTGAAGTGAGAAAGGGTGTTAATCAAAAACCCTTTAGATGATGGGTTTTATATGTCCTTTTGAGGCAGAAACTTGACCTTTTTTTAACTTTCCCATTGCTTTTTCTAATCTACTTATCCCTTCTACTATTACCTTTTCATCATGTTGGGAAAAACAGAGACGAAATTCTTTGTCTTCTCCTGCCGCAGCATAAAATGCATCCCCTGGTATAAAGGATACCCCCATTTTTAAAGCTTCTTGCAGGAGTTTTTTTGATGAAATATTTTCATTGATACTACACCATATGTAAAACCCACCTACAGGTATATGAAAGGAAAGTTTTGAAGCTAGACTTAGGTTAAGGGCTTCAGCCATGGCGTTTCTACGACGCTTGTAGATTCCACACATTTTTATTAGATGTTCCTCCAGATAGCCCTCCTTAATAAATAGATCAAGCAACCATTGAGAAATATTATTACTGTGCAAATCAACATATTGTTTCTCCAAAACGATTCTTTGGATCAATGATGGATGGGCAACCATATATCCAACTCTTAAACCTGGCATCAAGATTTTTGAAAAAGTGCTTAAGTATATTACCCCTCCATAGTTATCCATCGCCTTCAAGCTCAAGGGTGGAATGTCTTCGTAGTAGAAACTACTATAAGGATCATCCTCCAGAATGGCTAGTCTATAACGTGCTGCAAGCTGGATAAGCTTCTTTCTCTCCTCAATGCGCATAACATCACCATTGGGATTTCGGAAGGTAGGAATACAGTATAACAATTTTGGTCTGTAGCGAGCTAAATAGTCTTCCAATATTTCAAAGGGAAAATCCTCTCTTTGAGGTAGGTTTAATACCCTTGCACCTAAAGCTTGAAAAGATTGAATAGCTCCTAGATAAGTAGGGGTTTGAAGGATCACATAGTCACCAGGATCAATCAGAACTTTTCCAGTAAGATACAAACCTTGTTGAGATCCTGAAAGAATAATTGTTTCATCAAGGTGACACTTGATACCCTTAGAAACTAACATTTCACTAATAGTATGTCTTAGGGGTTCATATCCATGAATAGGTATATGTCCAAAGTCTCTAGGATCCAACCTTCTCAAGTAATCCCTGTGAAGATTAGAAAAGATATCGATAGGATAATAGTTAGGATCTGGCATACCTGCATCAAGGGAAATCTTATCCTCCAGCATATTACTAACCATCAATTCGCTCATAAGGGAAGCCATGGAAGGTTCAGAATAGGGTCTTAATAATTGAGGCCAAGGCATTTCATAGGTGCTGTTGCTTACCAAACTATATCTGTCCCTGACGTATGTACCACTACCTTTTTTTATACTTACATAACCATCCTTTTCTAAATCACGATAGGCATTGATGGCTGTAGTTCTACTGACCTCAAACAATATAGCTAGTTCCCTTTCAGCAGGAAGTTTTTCACCCACTGCAAGGGAACCGTCAATAATCTTAGCTTTTATAAGGGAAGCTATTTGCAGATAGTATGGAGAAGTATTGCTTAATCGTGTATTAACAATGAATTTGGATATATCCATTTTCTATTTTTTCCTCCTTTGGTATCCAATTTAAATGAATAATATTATAATTGGATATTTATCTGGCATTTCCTTCTAAATTATAATAAATAATAAAGGAGTTGAAATGAATCGTGAACAGAAATGCATCTTACGCTTTGGAAAGTTGGAATATACTTACCGTCAAGGAAGTATTAAAAGACTGTCTACCCATTACTGCAGGTGTCATCCCTTTTGGCTTGACCTGTGGTATAATGGGCAGAACAGCAGGCTTCTCAGCCTTAGAAATAACCCTTATGTCTATGACAGTTTTTGCTGGAGCAGCCCAATTTATGGCTATTGCCATGATAAATTCTGGTATTACCAATTGGGGGGTAATTGTTTTTACCACCTTATTAGTTAACTTACGACATTTACTAATGGGTGCGTCATTATCACCTTACCTTTTGAAACAGTCCCGAAGCCTACAGTACCTCTTAGCCTTCAGTATGACAGATGAAAGCTATGCCTTAACCATCAATAGAACTGAGAAAAAGGGCTATGATGCATATTACCAGCTGGGAATAAGCTATCTTTTATACATGATATGGGTTTCTTCTACTTTTATAGGAGCTCTTCTTTATCACAATATACCAAACCCTTTGGAATGGGGACTTGATTTTGTCATACCGCTAACCTTTATGGTTTTGTTAATACCTCGATTGATTAATCCCACTGCTCTGCTTGTGGCTTTAGTTTCTGCTGTAGCAGCTGTTGCAGGGGCTCTACACCTGCCTGGTAAGTGGTATATTATTGTAGCTGCTGTTGCTGCAAGTGTTGTTGGAGGATTTATTGAAAGGGGAAGAAAGAATGAACTTTAAATTAATCGCTATAATAGTAGGTATGACTTTAGTAACCTTCATCACCCGTGCTGGAGCACAGATTGCTTTTGCCAATAGAGGAACACCAGCTTGGCTGGAAAAGTGGTTGAAACATGTGCCAACAGCCTTCTTAACAGCCTTAATAACTCCAGCTATTTTACTGCCTAAGGGTTATTTAGATATATCCTTCAACAATAGTTATCTTTTGGCAGGAGGCATTGCTGCATTTGCTGCTTATAAAACTAAAAACGTGTTGATTACCATTATTATAGGAATGGCTATAATGATATTTTTGAGCAATTAATGCTATAAGAATTTTATACTCTAATCATTAGCGTTAACTTAAACCATAACTTGTCATCCTGAGGGGAGTCGAAATTAGCAAAGTTCTTCGTTATTCCAAGATCCTTCGCTACGCTCAGGATGACAGTTGAGAAAATTTTGGTAATAATTGTGTTAAGTTAACGCCTGTGATATTCTAATAAGTTAATTATCACATCCGCTACGGCAGGAGCAAAAGAGCTGTTGAAAATTAAAACAGCTCTTATATTGTGCAACAATTTATTTAAAATAACAACTGTGGTAGAATGAACTAAGCTGTTGTTACCAATAATAATGAAAACAATTAAAAACAAGAGAGGAAATCAATATGAGAAAAAACTTTTTTAACCTTGGAATCGATATGGAATTAGAGAATTTATTAAATAAAAATGGTATTGTTGAACCAACTCCTATACAGTCACAGACTATTCCACCACTTTTGACAGGTAAGGATGTGATCGCTCAAGCCCAAACAGGCACTGGAAAAACCCTAGCCTTCATGCTGCCTATCATGCAAAATATTGACACAAAAACGTCTTCTATACAGGCTTTAATCATGACGCCTACCAGAGAATTAGCACTTCAGATCACAAACGAAGCTAAAAAATTGATCTCAGCTAAGGGGATCAATGTATTAGCAGCCTATGGTGGACAAGATGTGGAAAAACAGATTCGGAGACTAAAAAAGGATGTACATATGGTAATTGGTACGCCGGGAAGACTTTTAGACCATCTTAGAAGAAGAACCATCGATTTTCGTCAATTAAAGATGTTGGTGTTGGATGAGGCTGACCAGATGCTTCATATGGGATTTTTACAAGAAGTAGAAGAAATCATACACCAAACCTCAAAAAACCGTCAAACCATGCTGTTTTCTGCCACTATGCCAAAGGAAATACATAATTTAGCTGCCCAATACATGAATAAACCTGTTCATATACGGGTGAAGAGTGAAAAAATAACCTTAGATGAGATCAAACAACTTGTTATTGAAACCACCGATAGACGTAAACAAGATGCATTGTTTGAAGCTCTTGGTAAGCATAATCCCTTTTTAGCTATTATTTTTTGCCGTACAAAACGTCGTGCCAGCGCTTTAAATGAAGCACTTATACAGGGTGGTTACGCTTCAGATGAATTGCATGGAGATTTAAGCCAAGCAAAGCGTGAAAAGGTGATGAAGGCTTTTAGGAAAGCAGAGATACAACTTCTTGTAGCCACAGATGTGGCGGCTAGAGGGCTAGATATAGAAGGTGTAACACATATATTCAATTATGATATAGCTCAAGATGCTGAAGCCTATATTCATCGTATAGGGCGAACAGGTCGTGCGGGACAGCGGGGAATGGCCATCACCTTTGTGACACCCAAGGATCAGCACAATTTGAGTATCATAGAAAAAGGAATAGACATGAAGATTCAGCGACAAAAATCAGATGAGGAAAAACAAGAAAGAAACAGAAAAGACACTAGAGACACAAGAGATACAAGAGATACAAGAGATACTAAAGATGCTAGAGAGGGAAAACATAAGAAAAGCAATGACTTTAGAGATAAAAATTATTCTAAAGATAAGAAATTTGGCAAAGGCAAAGGTACCGATAGTAAAAAGAGCTTTAAAAACAATAGAGGTGATGAGAATCGCAGTAGCTTTAAAGAGAAGCCTAAATCAGGAGGAAAGCCCGCTGGCAAGGATTCAAGATCTAGAAATAAAAATACTAGGAAATCCTCAAGATATTAGATTTATAGGAAAGTATTTGCTCTTTTCTCTCTAATATGTTATAAAAGAAAATAGAATAACAAATGGTCATAGAGAGAGGAAATAAAATGAATCTTTTAAGTGCAGAAAACATTTCAAAAAGCTATAGTGAGAAGCAATTATTAGATAAGGTTAATCTAGGTATCAATGAAGGGGACAAAATAGGGGTAATAGGGGTCAATGGTACAGGGAAAACTACTTTATTAAAAATTATTGCAGGACTGGAGATACCAGATGAAGGAAGAGTCATCAAAGGAAATACTGTTAGGATAGAATACCTTCCTCAGAACCCTTATTTTGATCCAGAGGCTTCAGTATTGCAGCAGGTATTTAGGGGAAACTCACCTGTGATGACACTGATCAGAGAATATCAAGAAGCGATTCATGATCCTAATACACCTAATGAAAAGATCATAAAACTTACCCATGACATGGATACAATGGAGGCATGGAATATAGAAAGTGAAGCAAAAATGATATTAACCAAGCTGGGTATTACTGATTATAATGCTAAAGTAGGTATACTGTCAGGAGGGCAAAGAAAAAGGATTGCTCTTGCATCAGCCTTGATTAACCCTTCGGAACTGTTAATTTTAGATGAGCCTACCAATCATCTTGACAATGATACCATTGAGTGGTTAGAACAGTATCTTAATAAGAGAAAAGGTGCTCTCTTAATGATTACCCATGATAGATACTTTTTAGATAGAGTTGTAAATGAGATGCTGGAGTTAGATAAAGGAAACATTTATCTTTATAAGGGCAATTACAGCATTTTTTTAGAAAAAAAACTAGAACGAGAACAAATTCAAACAGCCAGTGAGAAAAAAAGACAAAATCTGCTGAGAAAAGAACTAGCTTGGATAAAAAGAGGTGCAAAAGCAAGAACCACCAAACAAAAAGCCCGTATAGAGCGTTTTGAAAAGCTCAATGAAACAGATGATTATATCACTGATGAAAAAGTAGAAATATCGGTGGCATCAACTCGCCTGGGTAAAAAAGTAATTGAAATGCAGCATATAAGCAAATCCTTTGACAGTACAAAGGTGATAGATGATTTTAGCTACACCTTGCTTAGAAATGACAGGATTGGGATTGTAGGACCAAACGGTATGGGGAAATCAACCCTTTTAAATATCATGAGCAGTAGACTTCAACCAGATAGTGGTAATATAGAAATAGGGGAAACTGTAAAGATCGGCGTATATGCTCAAGAAAATCAACATATGGAAGAAGATTTAAGGGTAATAGAATACATTAAGGAAGTAGCGGAGTATGTAACAACAGCAGAAGGAGATAAAATAACTGCTTCACAGATGCTGGAGAGATTTTTATTTCCTTCAGATCTGCAATGGACACCTATAGCAAAGCTTTCTGGTGGAGAAAAGAGAAGGCTGTATCTGCTTAGGGTGTTAATGGGATCACCAAATGTCCTCTTCTTGGATGAACCTACCAACGATCTTGATATAGAAACCCTAACCATATTAGAAGACTATCTGGAGGATTTTCCAGGAGCAGTGCTTTCTGTTTCACATGATCGGTACTTTTTGGACAGAGTAGCAGAGAAAATATTTGCATTTGAAAATCAGGGACAAATTATCGAGTATACAGGAAATTATTCAGATTTCAAGGCAAAGCAGGCCATCAATAAAACAGAAAAAACCGTGAATCCTCCAGCAAATAAGTCTCGAGAAGTTGACGTCAAAGCCCAAAATACAGCGAAGGAAGAGGATCTTAACAAAAGAAAAGAAAGACCATTAAAATTTTCTTTTAAAGAACAGAAGGAATATGCAGAAATAGATGATATTATCGCTGAACTTGAAGAAAAGATATTAGAAAAAGAAGAGAAAATTAATGAAACATCTGCGGACTATACACTTTTGCAACAGCTACTGACAGAAAAAGAAGCGTTAGAAAAGCAGCTAGAGGAAAAGATGGAAAGATGGGTATATCTTAATGACCTAGCAGATGAGATTGAAAGAAAAAAGCAAAATAAGTGATATGCAAAAAGCTAAAACCATACTACAAAGACTAGTATGGTTTTTAACTTGCAAAAAGTTATTTATTCATCAGTGACAAAGTTTAGATTTTCTATTATAATGGTATAAAAGAAAGTGTGATAAAAATTATCAATTATAAATATTTCTTACAGCAAGTCATGGGGACGTTTAAGCAAGTCATGGGGACGTTTTGTTTGGCACGTATGTTTTTTATGTGCCAGTGTCCCCTTGGCGTAGCGGATGCATGTAATTGTAATAATGAAGCCCTAATAAATACAGCGTATTTTTACATTGAGGAGGATAAGGATGGGAGACAAAAAAAGCTGTGTAAACTTAAAAAGAAAGAGTTAAAGGAGAACTTAATGGATTATAAAAAAATAGTAAAAGACGCTACCCACGTATGCAGTAAATGTGGTCGAACCTGTAATGATAAAAAACGCCTTTGCAGTTCAGAGGCATTATAGATAGAATACAAGCTTATACATAGAAAATAGTGGCTAATGCTGAGGGGCATTGGCCACTATTTTTATGTCTCTAGGATTCCTTAAAGTTGTGTATCACTAATTATAGGTTTTTAGTCTCTAAATACTCATCATAGGTCATTACTTTATCAATTACTCCTGAATCTGTAATTTCAATAATTCTATTAGCTATGGTTTGAATAAATTCATGGTCATGGGATGTGAAAAGAATATTACTCTTATAATCTTTAAGACCATTGTTTAAAGCGGTGATAGATTCAAGATCCAAGTGGTTTGTAGGCTGATCTAAGATTAAGACGTTGGCACTACTTAACATCATCTTAGAAAGCATACAGCGTACTTTTTCTCCTCCAGAAAGCACATTGGCTTGTTTTAAAGCCTCTTCTCCTGAAAAAAGCATTCTACCTAAGAAACCACGAAGATAGCTTTCAGATTTCTCCTCAGAAAACTGACGTAACCAGTCTACTAAATTAAGGTCAACATCGTTAAAAAACTGGGAGTTGTCTTTAGGAAAATACGCATTGGTGATGGTAACGCCCCACTTATATTCTCCACTATCTGTCTCCATTTCCCCCATCAATATTTTGAATAGAGTAGTGTTAACAATTTCACTTTCTCCCACAAATGCAATTTTGTCCCCTTTATTCACTCTAAAACTGACGTTGTCCAGTACCTTTTTTCCATCAATGGTTTTAGTTAGGTTCTCTACAGTTAGAATTTCATTACCTACTTCTCTTGAAGGTGTAAAACCTACATAAGGGTATCTTCTGGTAGAAGGTTGAATATCATCAATAGATATTTTGTCCAACAACTTTTTTCTTGAAGTAGCTTGCTTGGACTTAGAAGCATTTGCACTAAAACGTGCAATAAACTCTTGAAGCTCTTTGATTTTTTCTTCCTTCTTTTTATTTTGATCCTTCATCATTTGAAGAGCTAATTGGCTTGATTCATACCAAAAATCATAATTCCCCATGTATAACCTAATTTGACCAAAGTCTACATCCGTAATATGAGTACATACATGATTTAAGAAATGTCTATCATGGGAAACAACAATCACTGTCCCTTCAAACTGAATTAAAAATTCCTGTAACCAGTTGATAGACTTAATATCCAAGTGGTTGGTAGGCTCATCTAGAATCAGAATTCCAGGTTTTCCAAATAAAGCTTGTGCCAACAAGACCTTTACTTTTTCAGCACCTGAAAGCTCACTCATTTTTTTATCATGCAGATCTGTTTTAATCCCAAGCCCCTGCAGCAGAGAAGAAGCTTCTGCTTCAGCTTCCCATCCATTAAGCTCTGCAAATTCCCCCTCTAACTCGGAGGCTCTTATACCATCTTCATCAGTAAAGTCTGCCTTTGCATAAATAGCATCTTTTTCCCTCATGATTTCGTAAAGTCTTGCATTACCCATGACAACAGTTTCTAATACTTGTGTGGCATCATATTGATAATGATCCTGCTTTAAAACTGACATACGTACACCAAAGGGAATACTTATTTCTCCAGTGTTTGGGTCAATCTCACCAGATAAGATTTTTAAAAAAGTACTTTTTCCCGCACCATTAGCCCCTATAACACCGTAGCAATTACCGGGAGTGAATTTTATATTTACAGTAAATTCGCCTGAAAGCCCACGGTTTCAATCGTGGGATGAAAGGCGTTTCTTTTAATCTTCTTGTTGCAGTTTCAGTTTAAAACTGATACTATAAATATATGGGACAAGATTATAGAAGAACACAAACAACAGTATCTTTAATAAACTATCATTTTGTTTTCTGTCCAAGGTACAGACGTAAAGTTCTAGTTGGAGAAGTTGAAATAAAATTTAAACAGCTTCTCAATGAGATTTGTAAAGACATTGAAATAGAAATTTTGGCAATAGAATGTGATAAAGACCACTGCCATCTTTTTGTCAATGCACTTCCTCATTTAAGTCCAGCAGACATAATGGCAAAAGTGAAAGGAGTGACTTCTCGATTATTAAGGCAGGAATTTAAACATCTGCGACATTTGCCAAGTCTTTGGACAAGAAGCTATTTTGTATCTACCGCAGGAAATGTATCAAGTGAAACTATAAAACGATATGTTGAAGAACAAAAAACAAGGGGGTGAAACAATGCAGATAACAGTAAAATTTAATATTATTTTGACAAAAGAACAAGTACAACTAATAGAATCTATATCAAAAGAATATATCCATACTGTTAATAGCCTTGTTTCATCTACGCTCCAATCAGGAGAAAGAGTAAAGCTATCATCTAAAGATGTTTTTGCAAATATGCCAAGTGCAGTGAAAAATCAATCTATTAGAGATGCCAAAAGTATCTGTACTAAGTACAAGAAAGCTATCAAGGCTAATTCCAAACTGCCTACTGATAAACAAAAAGTAATCAATGTAGCTACCCTTAAAAAACCTGTCTGTATATGGAATAATCAAAATTATTCACTTAAAGACGGTATTCTCAGTTTTCCCGTTATTATAGATGGGAAATCGCAGCGTATTCAAACTAGAACTATCATGACAGACTATCAGCTAAAACAACTAGAAGGTCATTTGGGAGCATTGCGTATAACTAAGAAAAGCAATAAATATATCGCTCAAATAAGTGTTGAAAAAGTATCTCATATAGTTAAAGGTGATGTTGTAATGGGTGTTGACTTAGGCCTAAAAGTTCCTGCTGTAGCTGTAACCGATTCAGGAAAAACGTTTTTTTTTGGAAACGGTAGGCAAAATAAATACGTCAAACGTAAATATAAAGCGAAACGTAAAAAACTTGGAAAAGCCAAGAAGCTTAAAGTCATTAAAAAGCTTGATGATAAAGAACAACGTTGGATGACAGACCAAGACCACAAAGTAAGTAGAGAAATAATTAATTTTGCAGTAAATAATAATGTTTCTGATATTCGGCTTGAAAAATTAACGAATATCAGAAACACGGCAAGAACAAGCCGTAAAAACGAAAAAAATCTACATACATGGTCATTCTATCGTCTAGCTCAATTCATAGAGTATAAGGCACTATTGAAGGGGATAAAGGTTGAATATGTTGATCCTAAATACACTTCTCAAATATGCCCTGAATGTAAGAAACTAAATAAAGCAAGAGATAGAAAATATAAATGCTCCTGTGGTTTTAAAACACATAGGGATAGAGTAGGTGCTATAAATATAATTAATGCACCTGTAGTAGATGGTAAAAGTCTACTAGCCTAGGGTACTATATGTACTGCTCTAGGAGGGGTAATGGCATACCCTAAGCTTGAGGTCATACTCCGATAGCAGAAATGTACTTCGGTTTAATCACTCAAGAATCCCACTGCTTTAGCTGTGGGAGTGTCAAATCTTCAAAAAGTTTTTGATCTCCATAGCGTAAGCTGACATTTGTTACAGTAATCACGTTATTACCTTCCTCTTCTTAGAATTTGACAATCTTTGCGTATTATATCATATATTCATGAAAATTACACCTAAAAATGAGAAAGATTTAGGAAAAATCATAGATTCATACGTAAGACTTCATAGGATTAGTGTTTTATGTTAATATTAGATAGATAAAGAAGGATTTGTTATAATGTAGTATGTATGTTTCATTTGGCATGTTATAGACATACGTTTTTAAAACTAGATTTTAATATACTCGGTCTACGGTCTCGCCTCAAGTCTTGGGTTGCAAATGTAGCCCCTAGTATATTAAAATTTAAGGACCTATGTCTATATTATAAATCGCAGTTATTTTGAAGGGATTGTTGTTATGAAAAAAATATTAGTACTTGCTGAAAAACCTTCTGTTGGAAGGGATTTAGCTAGAGTTTTAAACTGTCATAAAAAAGGAAATGGTTTTATAGAAGGAGAAAAATATATTGTTACTTGGGCCTTAGGACATTTGGTGACATTGGCAGACCCAGAGGCCTATGATCAGAAATATAAGTCATGGAAAATAGAAGATTTACCTATGCTGCCATCACATTTAAAGCTTGTGATCATTAAACAAAGTGCCAAGCAGTTTAACGTTGTAAAACAACAGCTCAGTAGAAAAGATGTTGATGAGCTTGTCATAGCTACTGATGCTGGGAGGGAAGGGGAGCTTGTGGCTAGATGGATTATCGAAAAAGTCCATGTGAAAAAGCCAGTGAAACGTCTTTGGATTTCTTCTGTTACTGATAAAGCTATTAAAGAAGGCTTTAGTAAATTAAGAAATGGCAAAGAGTATGAAAATCTCTATGCTTCGGCGGTGGCAAGGGCAGAGGCAGATTGGCTGGTAGGTATCAATGCTACACGAGCTTTGACCTGTAGATATAATGCACAGCTTTCCTGCGGCAGGGTTCAGACCCCTACCTTAGCTATGATTGCAAGACGTGAGGAAGAAATTCAAAATTTTAAATCAAGAAGTTTTTATGGTATTACAGCTGTATCAGATAAGTTAAAACTAACGTGGCAGGACCCTCAGACGAAGGATATGAGAACCTTTGATAAGAATAAATGTGATAAAATCCTAATGTCAGTGGAGAAAAAGGATGCCAAGGTTATAGAAGTAAATAAAGCTTATAAGAAAAGCTTCGCCCCACAGTTATATGATTTAACGGAGCTACAGAGGGATGCAAATAAAATCTTTAGCTACTCAGCAAAGGAAACCCTCTCTATTATGCAAAAGCTATATGAAAGTCATAAACTATTGACTTATCCTAGAACAGATTCTAGGTATATTTCTTCAGATATCGTAGATACATTAAAGGATCGGGTAAAAGCATGTGGTGTAGGACCCTATACATCTATAGCCGCCAAAATACTGAAGACTTCCATAAAAGCAAATAAGTCCTTTGTAGATAACGCTAAAGTGTCGGATCATCACGCCATTATACCAACGGAAGAGCCAGCTTATTTAGGGGTCTTGAGTGACAAGGAAAGAAAAATCTATGATCTGGTTGTTAAACGCTTTTTTGCAGTGCTGTATCCTCCCTTTGAGTATGAGCAGACAACGATAAAAGCTAAAATAGGGGAAGAAAACTTTGTAGCTAAGGGGAAAGTGGTCATTGCAGCAGGATGGAAGGAAGTTTATCAAAATCATTTTGAAGACGAAGAAGCACAGGAAGATATCTCAGATCAATTACTACCCAATCTAAAACAAGGGGATATTTTGAAGATAGCTAATGTTTTTCAAACGAAGGGAGAAACAAAGCCCCCAGCACCCTTTAATGAAGGAAGTCTTCTTTCTGCTATGGAAAATCCAACAAAATATATGGCAAATGAAAGCAAGGATTTAATTAAAACTATTGGAGAGACAGGTGGTATCGGGACAGTAGCCACAAGGGCAGATATTATAGAAAAACTTTTTAACACCTTCTTAATTGAGAAGAGAGGCAAGGATATTTTTATTACCTCTAAAGGCAAACAGCTACTACAGCTGGTTCCTGAAGATTTAAAATCTCCTGCTTTAACTGCTGAATGGGAACAAAAACTAGCAGCCATTTCCAAAGGTAATCTAAAAAAGGAAAGCTTTATTCAGGAAATGAGAGAGTATACTAAAACGGTTGTTCGGGAAATAAAAAATAGCGAAGATGTATTTAAACATGATAATCTTACAAGAACCAAGTGTCCTGACTGCGGAAAATACATGTTAGAGGTCAATGGGAAAAAAGGTAAGATGTTGATATGTCAAGATAGAGAGTGTGGTCATAGAAAAGCTGTGGCGAAGCTTACTAACGCCAGATGTCCAAACTGTCATAAAAAGCTTGAATTAAGAGGTGAAGGTGAGGGTCAGATATTTGTCTGCAGCTGTGGTCATCGAGAAAAACTTTCTGCCTTTAATGAAAGAAAGAAAAATACGGGGGATAAGGTTTCTAAGAAAGAAGTATCTAGATATTTAAAAGAGCAAAAAAAGCAAGCAGAGGAACCAATTAATACCGCTTTAGCGGATGCTCTTTCTAAGCTTAAGTTTTAAAAGAGGTGATAAAATGAGTGATATTGCAGGCAAAGGTTGCGAGCAACTGATTCCTCTTAGTGATAGAAAATCTCTTCAAGAAATAGAGCGCAGCATTATTACAAAACATAGAAAAGATATATGGGGAAAGTTTATTAAAGCTATCAAAGAATTTCAATTGATAGAAGATGGGGATAAAATTGCTGTAGCTATTTCTGGTGGTAAGGATAGTCTTTTGATGGCAAAATTATTTCAAGAGTTAAAACGTCATGGCAGAGATAATTTCCAGCTGGAATTTATTGCGATGGACCCTGGGTACCATGATAGTATTAAGCAGTTGCTGCTGGATAATTGTCAGTATTTAAATATTCCTGTTCATGTTTTTGATTCCGGCATCTTTAGAATCGTAGACAATGTGGCGAAGGATTATCCCTGCTATATGTGTGCAAAGATGAGGCGTGGTGCCTTATATAAGAAAGCGCAGGAGTTAGGCTGCAATAAGCTTGCCCTTGGACATCATTTTAATGATGTCATCGAAACCACAATGTTGAATCTGTTGTACACAGGGAATTTTAGCACCATGTTACCGAAACTAAAGTCCTTAAACTTTGAAGGATTAGAGCTGATTCGACCTCTATATCACGTAGAAGAGGAGGCGATCATTGACTTTATAGATCATAGCGGTATTTGGCCTCTAAATTGTGCTTGTATGGTGGCAGCCAAAAAAATTGGGACAAAACGACATGAAGTAAAGGCCTTAATAAAAGAGATGAAAACCAAATTTGAAAGTGTAGATAGGTCCATTTTTAGAGCAACGCAAAACGTCAACATGGAAGCAATCCTAGGGTGGCAAAAAGATGGAAAAAGCTATTCTTACTTAGATGATTATCATGAAGAGTAAGTAAGAAATAAACTCCCCTCACCCTATGAGATGAGGGGAGTTTACTATGCATTGGTAAGGCTATTGTGTACTTGTATAAGAAAGCTGTTGAAGTCTTTCTTCTATTAACCATATTGTGTTAGATACCCGCAAATCCTCTACGGGAAGGTCTTCATACCAGAGACGTTTTTCCTCATTGCCAAAGTATAGAGCCTTTATTATGATTTCCGGTCGGTATTCAAAATGGAGAATATCAAACTGTCCCCATTTTCCTCCCCATATAAAAAAGTTTTTTTCCATTACTTCTACGAGGGTTTTAGGGTAAGTCTTCAAACGTTTTTCTCCTTCTGCTCTTGTTGTCCACTGCCAGTAATCATTTTTATTGCTGGCCAGATCGATGGAAATACCAAAGGCATGGGGACTTAATCGATTGGTTTTGGCTATACGTCTAAAATTATAAGTCCCTCCTATAGGATACATATAACCCCAAAGGGTAGGGTGATGCTGGGCTAAATCATTTAATTCTGCTATAGCATCTTTAAGAAAGTCTGCGGCTGAATTATTACCATTAAAACGATGCTGTGCACCATTGATTGTTACCCCTGTAAGATTTTTCTCTATTTCGGACTGATGTCCTCCATACACCCCTTTTAACAGGGGATAAACCCTCAATCTACCAGGATTATAATCTTCAGGCATAAGTTTATCAATGGAACCAAGAACATATATTTCTTCCATCATATCCTGTAAATCTGGGTTTTCCAGCTTTTCTGAAGGACTTTTTTCTTTTTTGTCGTCATACAATAGTTTTTGGCCAGATTTTAATACTAGATAGACTTCATCATTGTTTACTACTTCTATATCTACAATATATTCTGGATAGGCCATCATTAGGGAGAAAAGGTCTTTTCTCAGTGTTTCAGCATATTCCTTACTAGTATAAGTAGATCCTATTTCCGTTGTTTTCTTAAAGTCACTTAGTGCCTTTACAGAAAAAATCCCTATTAGTATCAACAATAATAAAATGATATACTTTTTCATCGCCCACCTTCCTTTTGAGGTTTTATTACAGCAATCTTTTCTTTAAATAATACTATTCATTTTTTTAGAATTTTTTCCGTATATTTTTCCCCATAAAAAAAGAGATGTTTTTATAATAAATACATCTCTCACTACAGCCTCTTTTTTCATTCATCATTTCTCAATTAAATGAGCAAATTTTTTCTTAAATAATACCATACAGTCATCTAATGTAGTTTCTCCTAACACAATGTCCTCAGCCATAACTTGACAAGAAGGTGAGCCGCATGCTCCACAATCAAGCATGGGTAAATTTTCTTTTATTTGAATCGCTTCCTCTACTTTTTTTATGGCTTCTGAAAGATTATCACCGAAGATTTTGATAATCCTAGGTTGGATCTTATTTTCTATAAACATATTTTGATGTTTGATTTTAATATTAGGCGAAGGATCTTGAACAAAGTATTTTTCTGACAACTTACGGATTCTATTTCTTGCAATAAAGGGATTTTCAATTGTCATTACTCCACCGACACAGCCGTTTGTACAAGCTAGAAGTTCAGCAAATTTAATATTGGGAAGCCTTTCATTTTCGATGTCATCCAGGATTTTTATTATATTTTCCACGCCATCTACACAAATATATTCATCAATTCCTAAAGAGATGGTTTCCCCACCTGCTCTAGCCCAGCCAATTCCCCCTCCTGACATATAAAAGGGCTGTGGTTCTTGATACTTATCGATATTGGCTAGAATAGCACCATGAATTTCTCTAAAGGAAATAACGCCATCAACGGAAGATTTTGCACATCTAGAGGAATTTTTAACATCTGTTACTTTAGCAGGGCAAGGACTTATAAAAAATACCCCCACATCCGAAGGATCTAGATTCATCTCATAAATAGCTTCATACTTTGCAGTTCTAGCGGCTATTTCCATAGGAGATTCTAAAGGGATAATATTACCTAGCAAGCTAGGAAATCTTACTTGTAATAATGTAACAATAACAGGACAGGAAGATGAAAGTAAAGGTCTTTTTTTAGAGATAAGAAGTATCTCCTTGGTCAGTTCTGAAACAGCATCAGCTGCCCTGGATACTTCAAAGACGTGATCAAATCCACAAGATTTAAGGGCAGAAACAACCCGCCCTGGATCTACCATATCTCCAAACTGACCATAAAGACTAGGCGCTGGTAATGCTATTTTATATTTGTAAGCCTGAATGCAATCTAAAGAATCTGTTACACTTTCCTTTGCGTGTTCGGGACAATGTCTAATACACATACCGCAATCGATACATTTACTTGCGATAATTTTTGCTTTGCCTTCTCTTACTCGGATGGCTTCGGTAGGACATTTTTTTATACAATGAGTGCAGCCAATACAGAGCTCTTCCTTAAAAATAACGGAATGGAATGAGTTGCTCATTTTCGATCTCTCCTCATTATCAAAAATTAAATAAATCAATTTTTAAAATCAATCGTCTTTAAGATATTTATAATATAAAGCAGATAGTTTTCGTAGATTTAAGTTACCTTTGATAAAAAAATAAAATCTTTTATATCTATTTTCTTCTAGGAATAAGTATTCCTTAATATATAAATTATACCATAAAACACCAAAAAAGTTTAGGAGAATAGATAGAGATTTAAAGACTACTTTTCCCTTCAAAATCACTAGAAAAACTAACTTCTAAGAAGAAAGTCAATGGTTTTTTCGAACTTTCGGAAAGATTTAGAGAATAAATCCTAATCAATAATTAATCCTTCCAGTAGAACAGTAAATTAAAAAAAACTACATAAAAAAATAAATTTTTGGAAACTTATTGACATTGATACATAAATTGTAGTATTATTTATTATAATCACATAGGAATACTCGGAATTAAAAAATTATAGGAGGTTTTGATATGACAAAAATAGCAAAAAATTTAACTGATTTAATAGGAAATACCCCTTTACTGGAGTTAGCAGCTTATAATGAAACAGAGAAGTTAGAAGCTACATTAATTGCGAAATTGGAATACTTTAATCCAGGAGGCAGTGTAAAGGATAGAGTAGGTTATGCTATGATTAAAGATGCTGAGGAAAAAGGATTACTTAATAAAGATTCTATTATTATCGAACCTACCAGTGGAAATACAGGAATTGCTTTAGCCTTTGTAGCAGCAGCTAAAGGATATAAATTAATTCTTACTATGCCAGATACAATGAGTATTGAAAGAAGAAACTTGCTTAAAGCCCTAGGTGCAGAACTTGTGTTGACTCCGGGAGTTGAAGGTATGAAGGGAGCTATTAAAAAGGCAGAAGAGTTGGCGGCTAATACTGCCAATGCCTTTATACCACAGCAGTTTAATAACCCAGCAAATCCTGAATTTCATAGAGTAACTACTGCTGAAGAGATATGGAGAGACACTGATGGAAAAGTAGATATATTTGTTGGTGGTGTAGGTACAGGAGGTACAATTACAGGTGTTGGCGAAGCATTGAAACAAAAAAATCCAAATATAAAGATCATTGCTGTTGAACCTACCGATTCCCCAGTATTATCAGGAGGACAGCCAGGACCTCATAAAATCCAAGGAATCGGAGCAGGTTTTGTTCCAAGTATTTTAAATACGGAAATTATTGATGAGGTTTACCAAGTCAAAAACCAAGAAGCCTTTGAAGCCACCAGAAACCTTGCTAAAACAGAAGGATTATTAGTAGGTATATCCTCAGGAGCAGCGGTTTATGCGGCAACAGAAATTGCTAAACGACCAGAAAACAAAGGTAAGAATATCGTAGTACTACTACCTGATACAGGAGAAAGATATTTATCTACTCCACTTTTTGAAGAAGTTGAGAACATTTAATAAATTTGCTTCAGTTTGTTGAAGCATCTAAAAACTGAAAACTCCCCCTCAATTTAGATAGCCAACGAAAATCTTCACTTATGAACTTTTCGTTGGCTATTTTATTCATGTCCTATAATTTATGTGAAATACTATTGACACTAATATATTAGTATAGTAATATATTAGTGTAGTAATATATTAGTACTAGCAAATAAATATGGGGAGTGTTGAAAATGAGAAAAAAACTGTTAATGGTAGTATCATTAATGCTGGTTTTAACGATGCTTTCAGCATGTGGAACTGGTGGTTCACAGACAGGAGAAGGTGGCAATAGCGATACCTACACTTTAAAAATAGGTATGGTTGTTACTGAGCAGGACCCAATGTACTTAGGCGCTATGGAACTTAAGAGAAATGTTGAAGAACGTACTGAAGGTAGATTAAAGGTTGAAGTATATCCGAGTTCTCAGTTAGGTGACACAAAGGATATTATGGAACAAGCTAAAGTAGGAGCAAACGTTGCCGCAATTTCTGATGCAGCACTGATGTCTGAAATAGTACCGGAAATTGGTGTACTTGCTGCACCATATGTTGTTGATAACTATGAAGAAGCAGAAATTCTTGTAACTTCAGATTTATTTAAAGGCTGGTATGAAAACGTAGCCGATAGTGGCTATAGAGTTCTTTCCTTTAACTGGTATCAAGGGGATAGACACTTTATGACGAATAAACTTGTAGAAACACCAGAAGATTTAAGAGGATTAAGAATTAGAACGCCTGGTTCACCAATCTTCATTGACTCTATTAATGCTATGGGAGCTAACGCTACTGCCCTTGCATGGGGTGAAGTTTATCCAGGTTTACAACAGAGAGTTATAGACGGATTTGAAGCACAGTATCCAGCAATTGTTGGAGCAAGACTTTATGAAACTTCTAAATACATTGCTAAAACTGGACATTTCCAATTAATGTCTCCTTTAGTAGTAGGAAATGGATTCTTTGAGTCTTTACCTGCAGATATTCAAGAAATCTTATTAGAGGAAGCTGAAAAAGCAGGAAAATATGCTTCGGAGCAAACATTAAACGGACTTGTACAAAACGAAGAAGATATGAAGGCTCAAGGCGTAACCATTACAGAAGTAGATATAACAGCATTTAAAGAAGCAAGTGAATCAGTATACCAAAAAAATAATCTTCAAGAGGCTAAGGCTCAGGTTGATGCATTATTAGGAAAATAGTTTTACAGTAGTTTTATAGAAGGAGTGATATAGTGAATGCAGTTTTAAACGCTATTAAAAAAGTTGAAACGTTTATAGGAGTAATACTTATTATTCTTATCGTCCTTCTAGTATTTACAGCAGCTGTTGTACGATGGGTTGGGTTTCCAATCGCATGGTCAATAGATGTTGCACAGCTGCTATTTGGCTGGGTTGTATTTTTAGGGGCAGATATTGCCCTTAAAAATGACAGCCATATTGGAGTCGATATGATTATAAATAAGTTTCCCTTCAAAGTGAGAAAAACAGTTAAAATTATTAATTACATTTTTATTCAAGCATTTTTACTAATTATTGTTTATTATGGTATAAGTCTTTCTATACAAAATTATCAAAGACTTTTCAACACATTAAAACTTAGTTACTCCTATGCAACAATCAGTGTTCCAGTGGGTTGTGCCTTCATGTTTCTTACAATGTGTGAAAAGCTAAAAAAAGCAATTACTGAAAAAGAGGATCATGTATCATTGCCTGATAAATCGGCGTGGTAAGAGAGGAGATTATAGCTTATGTTAATATTAGGAGCACTTTTTATTGTTTTTCTATTTAGTGGAATGCCCCTTGCTTTCACAGTGGGTATATCAAGTTTAGCATTCTTTTTTGTACAATCTAATCTTCCTCTAGCCATAGCTGTACAAAGATTGATTTCAGCAACACAATCATTTCCACTTTTAGCGGTACCATTCTTTGTTATGGCAGGGAATTTGATGAACGCAGCAGGGATTACAGAAAGACTTGTTAAGTTTTCAATTACTTTGACAGGACACATGACTGGAGGACTTGCTCAGGTCTCCGTTATATTATCTACATTAATGGGAGGGGTTTCAGGTTCAGCTGTTGCTGATGCTGCTATGGAGTCTAGATTACTTGGCCCTGATATGACAAAGCAGGGTTACCCAAAGGGATATAGTGCGGCAGTAATTGGACTGACTTCTTTGATTACGGCAACAATCCCTCCAAGTGTAGGATTGATCTTATACGGCTTTACTGGTGAAGTATCCATTGGTAGATTGTTTGTTGCAGGTATTGTACCTGGAATTATGATGTGTACTATTTTGATGGGTACTGTACACTTTACGATGAAATCAAAAGAGAAAAAAGGGGTATGTGTTATTCCTAAAATGGAAAAGGCTACAGGACAGGAAATATTCAAATCCTTTATTGAAAGCTTTTGGGCACTATTATTTCCAGTGATCATGATTGTTACTATAAGATTTGGTATTTTTACTCCATCAGAGGCAGGAGCTTTTGCAGTAGTTTATGCATTTATTGTAGGTACTTTTATTTATCGAGAACTTAGCTTTAAAGGCGCTATTGAAGTGTTAAGCCAAACAATTAATGATAATGGTATGATCATGCTTATTATTGCATGCTCAGGAATCTTTGGTTATGTTATTGTTTATAACCAATTACCTCAAACGATGGCACAGTTTGTTACTGGAATTACAACGCAGCCTCATCTATTATTATTTATCATTCTTACATTCTTGTTTGTATCAGGTATGTTTATGGAGGCGACGGTAAACACCTTACTACTAACACCTATTTTTCTACCCATTGTTAGAAGTGTAGGTATTGACCCAGTGCATTTCGGTATCCTTATGATGACTATAATTACTATGGGGGGAATGACACCGCCAGTAGGGGTTACTATGTATACAACATGTCAGCTTATAGGTTGTCCAACGGAGGACTATGTAAAGGAATCGGTTCCCTTTGTTGCAGTGATCGTTGTACAAGTAGCCATTTTAGCACTCTTCCCACAAATCGTACTATGGTTACCAAACTTATTGTTTCCAGTATAAATATTAACTTATCAAAACCAAGTCAGTATGGTAAAATAATAATAATTTAGCACAAAGTGGTATAATGATTTTCTACTCTGTTTGTTGCAATTTTAAATAGCGAAAACTGAGTGGATAACACAAAAAATAAATAATACCTGTCACTATACCTTCGTTTTATATATTAAGTTCATACTCAAATACACAACGAAGGTAGTATTTTGTCAGTAACTATAATAATTTTATGGAGGGTTGTATGAACATTAATGAGATAGCTTTATTTAAACATTCATCTTTTAATATAGGAGATAGTGTATATTACACTCTTCGTAAAAACATTGTAGCTTTAAATTTAAAACCCGGAGAGGCGTTAAGTATAAAAGATATTTCCGATCAGTGGAATGTAAGCAGATCTCCTGTAAGAGATGCATTGATCAAATTAGAAAAAGAAGGGCTTGTGGATATTATCCCGCAAAAGGGGACCATTGTTTCTAAAATAGACCTAAAACGAGTTGCGGAAGAAAGGTTTCTACGGGAAAGCCTTGAAGAGCATGCTGTAAGGGAGTTTATTAAAACTTATAAAGAAAGTGACATAGCCATATTAAGACATTATATCGAAATGCAGTTGCAAAGTCTTAAGGATAATGATTATACCTCTTTTTTAGCATTTGACGACAGCTTTCATAGTGTATTTTTCAAAAGTATTGATAAAAATATGTGCTGGGAGATTATTGAAAGTATGTCGGGGCACTATAAAAGAATACGTCTTATGTCACTATGGGATGAAAAAATACTTTCTAATGTAGTTTTACAACATCAAGAGGTTTTAGAAAATATATGCAATAATAATCTTGAAGGGGCTGTAGAGATTTTAAGAAAACATCTTACTAAAATTTCAACAGAAGAGATGGAACTTCTCGAAAAATATCCTGATTACTTTAAGGAGCAAGATCATCACAACTTAACAGCAAAATCCTTTTATGGTACCATATAAGGTTTTCTTTAAGTAGTGGACCTTGTACTGAAAACCTCCAAGGTAATTAAGCCAGTAAGAGAAAGGCGGTTTCAAGTTATGACAAAATTTATGAATGAAGATTTTCTTCTAGAAAGTAAATCAGCAAACATATTGTTTCATACATTTGCCAAAAATGTACCAATATTTGATTATCATTGTCACCTAGATCCAAAAGAAATTTATGAAGATAAGCATTTTGAAGATTTAGCAGAATTATGGCTTGGGGGAGATCATTACAAATGGCGTCTAATGCGGGCCAATGGAACAGCAGAAAAATTCATAACAGGAGAAGGTAGTGGCTATGAAAAGTTTAGAGCATTTGCTTCCTGCATGCCCTATGCGATGGGTAATCCACTTTACCATTGGTCTCATTTAGAACTGCAAAGATATTTTAACATAGAGGAAACACTTAGTGAAAAGACCGCTAAAGACATATGGAATAAAGCAAATGCTAGAATTAAGCAGCCGAACTTTTCTGCCCGTCAATTAATAAAGGATTCCAATGTACATGCCCTTTGTACTACGGACGACCCAGCTGATAGTCTTGAATATCATCTAAAGCTTAAGAATGATACTAGTTTTAAAACAAAAGTATTACCTGCAATGCGACCGGATAAGGCTTTAGATATAACCAGCGAAGGGTTTATAGATTATATGAACCTATTAGCTGATGTTGCCAATATGCCAATTTCAAACTTTGAAGAACTTTGTATAGCATTGAAACAGCGAATTGCTTTTTTTCATGAGGTAGGCTGTAAAGCAAGCGATCATGGATTTACCGATCTTCCTTATGAAGCTTATACAAAGGATGAAATAGAGACAATCTTTAAAAAGGCAATGAAGGGCAGTAAACTTACGCAAAAGGAAGTGGATCAATACAAGACAGCGCTATTGATTTTCTTAGGAAGTGAATACAAAAAAAAGAACTGGGTTATGGAGTTGCACATAAGTGCTCTACGTAACAACAGTACAAGAAGTTTATTGAAAGTAGGCATTAATGCAGGGTTTGATTCTATTCATGATGCTGATATGGCAGTGAATCTTTCAAAGCTTTTAGATCACCTTGAAAAGCAAGGGGACTTACCTAAGACAATACTGTTTACCATGAATCCCAAAGATAATTGGGTTATAGCCAGTATGGCAGGTAACTTTCAATCGGATGAAGCAATAAGCAAAATGCAGTTTGGAACTGCTTGGTGGATGCAGGATCATAGAGATGGGATGCAGGAGCATATGAAGTGTTTTGCTAATTCTGGTCTGTTAGGTAGATTTATAGGGATGCTTACTGACTCTAGAAGTTTTGTTTCTTATACCAGACATGAATATTTTAGGCGTATACTGTGTAATCTTATAGGCGGGTGGATAGAAAACGGAGAATATGCAGATGACTTGGACGAGGTAGGAAAAATTATAGAAGATATTTGCCTAAATAACGCAAGAAGATACTTTGAGGTCTAAAAGGATATAGATTTAGCTAAAAGATAGTTTTATATGTGATAACAAGATCATACTGGTATACTAGTATGATCAGAGGGATGAAGATAGGAGATGGAAACATGAAAATGACACTAAGATGGTTTGGGAGCAAGTATGACACTGTAACACTAGAACAAATCAGACAGATTCCTGGTTGTGTAGGTGTTATTACAACTCTTTATGATGCTAAGCCTGGAGAAGTATGGAGTCGAGAAGCAATTAGGGTAATGAAAGAAGAGGTAGAAGCAGCAGGTCTAGAAGTAAGTGGTATTGAGAGTGTAAATATCCATGATGATATAAAAATCGGTCTTCCAACAAGAGATAAATACATCGCAAATTATATTGAAACCCTTGAAAACTTAGGCAAGGAAGGGATAGATTTAGTATGTTATAACTTTATGCCGGTATTTGACTGGACGAGATCTGACCTTGCTAAGGAAAGACCTGATGGTTCTACAGTTCTTTCTTATGATCAAGAGCTTATTGATAGAATCGATCCTACGAGGATGTTTGAAGAAATGGATGCCAACTCTAATGGATTTCCTTTACCGGGCTGGGAGCCAGAAAGACTTGCAAGGATTAAGGAATTATTTGAAATGTACAAAGGTGTGGATGAAGAAAAATTATTTGAAAATCTTATATACTTCCTAAAGGCAATCATGCCAACTTGTGAAAAATACGGGGTGAAGATGGCTATTCATATGGATGATCCAGCATGGTCTGTATTTGGTTTGCCAAGAATTATAAACAATAAGAAAAATATTCAAAGAATGTTGGATGCAGTACCTGTGGTAAACAATGGGCTAACCTTATGTACAGGATCACTTGGATCTGACCCCAATAATGATATTCCAGATATCATTAGAAGTTTTAAAGGAAGAGTTCATTTTGGTCATGTTAGAAACCTTATTCATTATGGACCAGGCAAGTTTGATGAGGCAGCCCATCTTTCTTCCGATGGCTCATTGGATATGTATGAAATCATGAAGGCCTTCTACGACATCGGTATGGAGGGACCTATCAGACCCGACCACGGAAGAATGATTTGGGGAGAAAAGGCTATGCCGGGCTATGGTTTATACGATAGAGCTTTAGGGGCAACCTACTTAAATGGTATATGGGAAGCCATTGATAAAGCAGATAAGAAGTAAGCAGTTTTAATAACATCACTTAGAAGATATAAATAGCAGAAAGTAGGTGACTGCAATGAAACTAAATTTAAATGCCCTAAAGGATGTTGCAGCTTGGGAAACTGCCGGGTTTAAGCTTCCTAAATTTGATCTAGAGAAAGTAACAGCAAATACTAAAGCAAATCCTAATTGGATTCATTTTGGGGCAGGAAATATTTTTAGAGCCCTTACAGCAAATGCTCAGCAAAATATTTTAAATGAGGGAAAAAGTGATAAAGGAATTATTGTAGCAGAGGGATTTGACTATGAGATCATAGAAAAAATGTATAGACCTCATGACAACTTAACAGCACTTGTTACCCTAAAGGCCAATGGAAGTATTGAGAAGACCGTCATTGCTAGTATTGTAGAATCCTTGGTAGTAGATGCAGAGAATGAAGAAAACTGGAATAGATTAAAGGACATTTTTATAAATCCAAGCCTGCAAATGGCAAGTTTTACAATTACTGAAAAGGGCTATAGCTTAAAGGATGCTAAAGGCGAATACTTATCAGCTGTAGCAGAGGATTTTAAAAAGGGCCCTCAGGCTCCCGTAAGCTATATTGGTAAATTATCCTCCCTTGTTTACGAAAGATATATCCATGGTAAACAACCACTTGCTTTAGTAAGCATGGATAACTGTTCACATAATGGTACGAGACTTCATGAGGCGGTAAAGGCCTTTGCTGAAACATGGGAAGAAAAGGGTCTAGTAAATGAGGGCTTTACAGCATATATCAATGATCCAAAATGTATAGCTTTTCCTTGGTCCATGATCGATAAAATCACCCCAAGACCTGATCCCAGCGTAAAAGAGATGCTTAAAAAGGATGGATTTGAGGATGTAGAAGATGTGATTACATCGAAAAATACTTATGTAGCTCCCTTTGTAAATGCAGAGGAACCAGAGTATTTAATCATAGAGGATTTATTCCCAAATGACAGACCAAACCTTCAAGAGGGTGGTATCATTTTTACGGATAGAGAAACCGTTGATAAAGTAGAAAAAATGAAGGTTTGTACCTGCCTTAATCCTCTCCATACAGCACTTGCTGTGTATGGCTGTCTATTAGGCTACACTTTGATTTCCGAGGAAATGAAGGATAATGAATTAAAAAGACTTGTAGAGAAGATAGGTTATGTAGAAGGCTTGCCTGTGGTTGTAAATCCAGGCATTATCGAGCCAAAGAAGTTTATCGATGAAGTACTGCAAGTGAGAATTCCTAATCCATTTATGCCGGATACACCACAAAGAATTGCAACGGATACTTCTCAAAAGTTAGGGATTCGCTTTGGAGAAACCATAAAGGCATATATGCAAAGAGAAGATCTAGACGTTACAGATTTAAAACTCATCCCTCTTGTTTTAGCTGGATGGTGTAGATATCTTATGGGCATGGATGACAATGGAAATAAAATGGAACTAAGTCCTGATCCTCTCCTTGAGGAGATAACCCCTTATGTTGCATCGATTACTCTCGGAGACAAAGGGCCCTTCCATGAAGCCTTAAAGCCGATTTTATCTAATTCTGCAATTTTTGGGGTAAATCTTTATGAAGCTGGCTTAGGAGAAGTAGTAGAGAAGTATTTTGAAGAATTAGTAGCATCTAAAGGAGCAGTTAGAGAAACCTTAAAAAAATATGTGTACTAAATAGCTTTTCCCCCTAAATATATATAAAGTCACCAGAAACTTCGCTACAATCGAAGGCTTGCTGGTGGATAAAACTCCTACATAATTTGTGGGGGTTTTATTTTTATAGTTTTTACATAGCAAAAAGAAATATTTGCTCAATTATTTGTGAAATCTAATAGATATATGTATGTTGCTAAATTTGAAGTCTATAGTGAGTATGTTATAATACTGAATAATAAAGGAAAAATTAAAAAGTCTTGTGAGAAAAAAATGCAACATAGGAGGGTTCTGATGGAAAGACAGCCTATTATAGATATCAAGGGTTTAAAGAAAAGCTATGAAGGAAAAGAGGTACTGAAGGGTATTGATCTCAAAGTATATGAGGGTCAAATTATAGGTTATATTGGTCCTAATGGAGCTGGAAAAAGCACAACTGTTAAAATTTTATTGGGCATCGTAGAAGGATACGAAGGAGAAATAAAAATATTTGGGAAAGATATTTCCCAAGACCCTATACAGTATAAGAAGAGAATAGGGTACATACCAGAGACAGCAGAAATATACGATAGCCTAACGGCATATGAATATCTTACCTTTATTGGAGAAGTATATGGTATGGCGTTGAAGATGGCCAACGAAAGGGCGAAAAAACTAATGCATCTCTTTGGGATCGAAGAGGTGTATCATTCACGGATTGCATCTTTTTCAAAGGGAATGAAACAAAAAATTCTTATCATCGCTAGTCTAATACATGATCCTGACATTTTGTTTTTAGATGAACCCCTCAGCGGCTTAGATGCCAACAGTGTGATGATCTTTAAAGAGATTCTAGCAGCGTTGGCACTGCAAGGGAAAACAATTTTTTATTCTTCTCACATTATGGAGGTTGTAGAGAAAATCAGCAGTAGGATTATACTATTAAATGATGGTAGAATTGTGGCTGACGGTAGCTTTGAGGAATTAAAGAAACAAAGCGTAGAGGGTTCTCTTGAAGAAATATTTAATCAGCTTACAGGCTTTAATCAACACAAGGAAATTGCTAAGGCTTTTGTGGATGTACTACAGGATAGGGAGGTAAAGGATGAAGGAATTTAAGTTTCTACGATTTTTAGATTATTTGAGTTTTTTTTATGAAAAGTTGGGCATTGACTATGATCTGATGAGGAAGATACTACAAGTAAAGCTAACTATAGATCAAAGAAGAAAGCCTACAATGATGATAAAGGACACCGTCAAAGAAAGTGAAAATATGTTTAAAAAATCTCTCTTAATGTATGCTTTGATGGGTTTTGTCATTATGTTCTTTATTTTTCCTGACTTTTCTTTGTTTATGAAGATGAATATGATCTATGCTATGCTGGTTTTTATGGTGATGATGATTATGATCTCTGATTATTCTTCTTTGCTGTTGGACATAAAAGAAAAAAATATCTTGCTTTCAAAACCGATAGATTCCAAAACAATAAATGCTGCTAAGATCACACACATCTTAGCTCATTTGATTACAATTACTATGGTGATCGCTGCACCTACCCTTGTAGCAGGTTCTATAAAGTATGGATTGGGTTTTGGAGGGATTTTTCTTTTTCAGTTGTGTATCATTCCAGGTCTTATTATATTGTTTACTTCATTATTATATTTTTTGATTTTATCTTTTTTTGATGGAGAAAAGTTGAAGGATATTATTAATTATTTTCAAATTATTTTAGCTATATTTATGATAGTAGTTTATCAATTAATAGGGAATATCTTTCAAGTGTTTCAGTATGATATAGTTTTTATCCCCAAATGGTGGAGTTATTTCATTCCCTCCACTTGGTTTGCGGCTCCCTTCAGTTTGTTTTTAGAAGGGCATTATGAGGCATATTATGTACATTTTACTTTTTTGGGCATCATTGCACCAATAGTAACATTAGTTTTATACTTTAAAAGAGTAGCTCCTTATTTTGAAAAAAAATTACAAAAGCTCAATACCAATGGCACCAAAAGAAATGAAAGTATAGAAAAAAAGAAAAAGCTGCATAAAAAAATAGCTGCTTTATTTTGTTGGCATCCTATAGAAAATACTTTTTTTCGATTCACTCAAAATATACTTTCAAATGAAAGAAACTTAAAACTAAAATTATATCCTAATCTAGCTTTTGCAGCCATCCTCCCTTTGCTGTTTGTTGTCAGGAGCTTTGCTCATTTAACATCCTTTGGAGAAATTACTGTTGCTCTTTCAGGAGGCAGATATTATTTAGCCATTTATTTTACGATAACACTCCTTGCCACCAGTATACCTATGTTAAGTACCAGTGAGGGCTATGGGGCGGCTTGGATTTATAAAATACTGCCCATCGAAAATCCTTCTGTGGTTTACAAAGGAGCTTTAAAAGGCTTTGTAGTGAAATTGATGTTGCCAGTGTATCTGTTGCTTAGCTTGATTTTTCTCTTTTTTTATGGGTTTGTTATACTCATGGATATTACTTTGATGTTTTTAAATATGATCTTATCCATTGTTTTGATTTTTTATTTCTTTGATAATAAGCTTCCTTTTAGTCAAGACTTCGAATATGTAAAACATAATAGCATCATTACGATGTTTGCTGTGGGAATTTTCAGTGGTTTAGCTGCCTATGTACATAATTTTATGATTTCTAAAAATATTACTCTGATACCCTATATGATTTTTATTTTAGCAGCTATTGCTTTTTTATGGAAAAAGGGATTGAAATCTACACTCCAAAAACCCAAATCATGATAAGTATACAAAAAGGTAAAAGAGAAAACTAAGGCATAAAGTTTTCTTTGAAACTTTTGATCTCTATGCCTTAATAGTAGGTTGAGCCAGAAATATTTTTATTATAATAGACATAATAAAAACCTAAGCCACTCATCAGTCCTAGATAATAGGCTATTAAGGAAGATATTGCTGACCAGTTTTCTGGATGATATGTGAGAAAGCCGAACTTTATAGCAATCAACTCTATTGCTGTTGATAGGGCTGAAAAGACTAGTACCATAAAAAACTTCTGCCAGCGACCTTTAGGCAAAAACCTTATTAATAGTAGTCCTACAGCGAAAAATGGACCAACCAAAACAAATAAGTCTAATTTACCAACTTGAATCATAATAAAGTGTTGCTCCCAGAACTTATTATCAATAAAAAAGTTTTCTAAAGTGCCACCAATGGTCATGGTCCAAAGACCAACAGGCAGTGCATGGAAGAACTGTTGCAAAGAACAAGAAAAATAAATAGTTAACCAAGTAATACCTGCTAAAATAAGCCATGGTAAGTTATAAGTATCTAAAAACTCTATAATTGTTTCCATTATCAGTCGAATCCTCCTAGAGATAAATATACTGTATTATGACACTAATTTGCTAATTTCATAACAGATTTATAGAATTTTAACAAATTTTTAAACTTATTTTTAATAAATAATGCGATATCTTTGAAAGATATTGACAAAAAAACAAAAAATCAATATACTTTATATAAATACATTGAGATGTATCTATATGAATAAAGAGCAGCAGGATACTAGCTATAGTAAAGGTCTACACATAAAATAAAACGCTGATTTCAAAAGGATTGAAATGAAAAGAACTAACTCTTGCAGGTTATTAGCAGAAAAATACTAGGAGGAATTATCATGAAGAAAAAAGTAGCATTTGTATGTGTTCATAACTCTTGTCGTTCGCAAATAGCAGAAGGATGGGCAAAAAAGCTAGGGGGCCATGTATTGGAGGTATACTCAGCTGGGACAGAAAATTATCCAGAAGTAAAGCCAGGAGCAGTTCAGGTAATGGAGGAAGTTGGTGTAGCTATGAGTGGACACTATCCTAAGCTTTTAAGTGATATTCCAGAGGAACTAGATATTTTGATTACCATGGGTTGTAATGTAGCATGTCCCTTTGTTCCATGCAGTCATAGTGAGGATTGGGGACTTGAAGACCCATCAGGTGGACCTATTGAAGGCTTTAGAAAAACTAGAGATTTAATTAAGGCAAAGGTAGAAGATCTTATTAAAAGGGTGGAAAATAAAGAAATATAGATTGATGTCTACTTATTTGTAATTTTAGTTAAAAAAGAAATAAAAAGTAAAATTATCTATTGATTAAAGTAAGTCTCCTTTCAAGGGGACTTGTTTTTATATAAAAAGTTTTCAGTTATATGATTTTTATGAGGTCCTGATTAAAATTATTAATAAATTAAATATTATTATTAATATTATTAATAAATACATTAATAATATTAATAATAATATTGACAAAGCTGGAAAAAAAGTATATTCTCTAAATATAAAGATAAGTTGCAGTATAAGTGAGGTGATAAAGATGAAGTATAAAGCTCCAAGTCAATGTCCTATCTGTCGTGATGAGTTAAGTATTACTAAAATGAGTTGTTCTACATGTAAAAGTAGTTTAGAGGGGGATTTTACAGGCTGCAAATTTTGTAAACTTCCAGGAGAACAACTTGAATTTATCGAGGTTTTTATAAAATGCAGAGGGAATATTAAGGACGTAGAAAAAGAACTGGGAATTTCTTACCCTACAGTGCGAAATAGACTTGAGGGAGTCATACAGGCTTTGGGATATGGCGTTGAGAAAATAGAGGATCGGACTGACGATAGATTTTCACAAAATATGGCTGAGAAAAGACAACGTATACTTACTGCATTGGAAAATGGTGAATTAACTTCAGAGGAAGCGGCACAACAGCTTCGAAAACTAGGTAAGTAAAATAATAAATTGAAGGGATGGGATTGTAATGCAAAATGAAAAGCTTAAAATTCTTGAAATGATTCAGGAGGGAAAGATATCCTCTGAAGAAGGGCTGGAATTGCTTAATGCACTACAGGAAGGAGATAAAACGGCGAAAAGCATCCTCTTGGATAAAAGTAATGCAAAAAACAAAGAAAGGTTTCTAAGAGTACGGGTATCCGGAGATGGCATAGGGGTTAAAAAGGTAGATGTTAATATTCCTTTGAGTCTTTTAAAGGTAGCTTCAAAGTTTGTGAATATGGGGATGGGTATGATTCCCAAAGAAGCAAAAGAAGAGATGGAGAAAAATGGCGTTGATATATCAAAAATTGATTTTGACGAATTAATACAACTAATGGACCAAGGGTTATCGGATGGAAAGTTAGTAGATGTAGATATAAACGATCCTGAAGAGGGAAGAATTCGGGTAGAAGTTTATGTTGACTAAGTCAGAAAAAAGTTGTAAGAAGGCATACTGATTATGCTAATTAATAGAGTATTAAATAAATTATTTAAAGAGCCTAATTAAAACATAGTAAGGTAGTAGGATAGAAGTCTTTTTCATCCCACTACCTTTATTTATCTCTTCTTTAAATAGGCTTATTTTATATATGCCTTTACAATCTCACCGTAATACAGCACATGATAATCATTGTTGGCATAGCAGCTATCATTGATTTCTGAAGAAAGCGTAGCTGCATCCATCCCCTGCTTATAGACAATCCTACATTCTAAGTGCAGATCACATTCATCTATGATAACTGAATCTTCAAGAAAACCCTCTTTTAAGGTAAGATTACATTCTTGAATTTTATTCGTATCTCTACCGGATTTTGAGCCACATAGTTTCAACTCTTTTTCCAACTGTCCTTTTAAAGGAAGGCTTACAGTAAAATTTTTGGTGCTTTCCATAAGTTCATACGTATGACGGGAATATCTAACCATGGCAGTAAAAATGGGTTTTTTCCACATGAAGCCTAGAGAACCCCAAGCTATTGTCATCGTATTTACTTCGTCATCTCTCTTAACAGTTAAGAACCCTCCTTTTTGAAGTTGTTCTAAAAGTTCCTTTGAAACATCTGTAAATTTAACCTCTTTATACAATAATATCTTCTCCTCTCTATTCATTATAGAAATACGCCTATAAATTTTAATATACTAAGGGTCACACTTAGACTCTGGATATTAAAATTTAAGTTTAAGGGTATGTAGCTATATTCTGACCTTGTTGTTAAAATATAAGACTTCGTTTTTAATCGGTAATATAAGTAAGGTTTTCACTTCATTTAGTAATTATACCAAAAAAAGCATAAAAATAGAACAAAGTCTTCCTTTCTTGTCTGTCTTTTAGCACCCTTTTTAGTTAAGTACATATTATGATGGTATATGTAAAAAAGGTAGGAGGGAAATGTGTATGTTTTTGGATTCAAAGGAATTAAGGGGCAGGGAAAGATTTTCAGGTGCAGGACTATATCCTGCAGCGATTACTGAAGTAGGAGGTACAAAGTGGGGATATATAGATAGGAGCGGAAAGTTTTTTATCCAACCAACCTTTGATGCAGCAGAAGATTTTCAAGATAATGGATTAGCTATCGTCACAAAAGATTGTCTTTCAGGAATTATTGATATTACTGGGTGTTATATTGTTGAGCCAAAGTATGATAATATTTCTGCTTATAGTGAAGGAAGAGCTGTGGTTTGGGAAAAAGGTCTTGCGAAAATGATAGATGAAAAAGGGAAAGAAATTTTCCAGACAGAAGGCTCCATCGGTGCTATGAAAGAAAATAGAGCATGGTTAAATAAAAATATCGATGATAGCAGTTGGTTGGGAGGATATGTGGATAGAGATGGAAACGTAATTGTTTCTCCCCAATACTCAGCCACTGGTGACTTTAAATGTGGTAAAGCTGTTGTTGAATTGAAAAACAGCCAAGGTTACGCCATTATAGATCTAGATGGGAAAATACTTAATACATTTAACTATGCCTTCGTTGGTGACTTGGGTAATGGGTTATTGCCTTATAAAGAAACTACGGATGGGAAATTTGGGTTTATAGATGAAAAAGGGAAAGTCATTATATCTCCACAATTTGACGGAGCACAACCCTTTGAAAATTGCAGAGCTGTGGTTGTTAATTACAAAGATTATTGGCCTTACTATGGTTTGATAGATACTAGGGGAAATCAAGTTATACCGCTAAAATATAATGAAGTCAAGTTTATAGGTGAGGGTAGAGTGGCAGTTGGAATACCCCTTAGTAGAGAAAGCAGTTTTGCAGGTTCTAAATGTGCTATTGCAGATTTAAATGGCAAATTTGTTACAGACTTTCTTTACACCTATATCACAGAATACAAACGGGGATACTTATCTGTAAGTGATGGCGTAACAACATTCTTTATTGATAAGTATGGAAGA
Source organism: Clostridium aceticum (assembly GCF_001042715.1). Classification (NCBI taxonomy): domain Bacteria; kingdom Bacillati; phylum Bacillota; class Clostridia; order Peptostreptococcales; family Natronincolaceae; genus Andreesenella; species Andreesenella acetica. The sequence goes on from NZ_CP009687.1 coordinate 1,254,220, forward strand.
AGAGCCTTAGAATTACCTAGGGTGGAGGGGGAAGGCACCCTTTCCTTTATTGATGATTTGATCAAAGTAAATATTGATAATAGAACTGCTTACTTAGATTTAAGTGGAGAGATCGTATGGAAGCAAAGTAAGGATGTAGTGTTGAATCACCAGTATGTAGTAAGAAGCATAAAGTACAAACCTAGAAGGGATTATATCGTATATTATCCTCAAATAGAAGGAATGAAGGATCGTGAAGCACAAAGAAAAGTCAATAAGCGACTTAAGGAAATGTCTTTAAGTAAGGGAATGGATGGAGAAGATTTTGAGTATAGTTATGACAGTGATTTCACTGTGACCTTTTTTAAAAAAGACTTAGTGATAATAGAAATATCCGGTTATTTATATCCTTATGGTGCAGCTCATGGTATGCCTTCACGGGTTTATGCTCATATTGATCTAAAGACAGGAAAATTCTATGAACTTACAGATCTTTTCAAAAAGGACAGCGATTATGTAAAAGTATTAAGCGATATTATAAAACAGCAGATTATTCAGCAGGGAGAAGATTCTCCAGTTTGGCTTGATGAGTATAAAGGGATTAAGCCAGATCAGCCCTTCTTTATAACAGAAGATGCTTTAAATATCTATTTCCTGCCCTATGAGATAGCCCCTTATGCTGCAGGTTTTCCTACCTTCACAATACCTTTTAAAGAGATTATGAGTTTGATTGATGTTAAAGGGGCATTTTGGCAATCTTTTCATTAAAATAATAAAAAAAATCTAAACCCTCAGGCTTCATGGTTTTTTGTTAAGATAGGTGAATGTAGAGGAATATTATGGGTATCATAATTACAGATAAAAATAAATCTCATCATTTCATAAAATTTAAAAGAAATAAAATAAACTTGGGGAGTGGTGGAATGGAAACAAGTTTAAAACATAAAAGGGTATTGACGGGGAACGAAGCAATTGCCAGAGGATTCTATGAAGCTGGAGGGACGATAGCTGCCAGTTACCCAGGGTCTCCAACGGTAGAAGTCCTAGAAAAGCTAAAGGAATATAAAGAACTTTATGCAGAATTCTCTACAAACGAAAAGGTAGCATTAGAAGTAGCTATTGGAGGCTCCTTTTACGGTGCCAGGTCTATGGCTATCATGAAGCATGTAGGTGTGAATATAGCATTAGATCCCCTGATGACTTTTACCCAAACCCCTACCAATGGAGGATTTTTACTAGTAACAGGAGATGATCCAGGATTAGCTAGTTCACAAAATGAACAGGATAATAGATTGCTAGGGAAGTTTGCTAATATGGGGATATTAGATGTCGCCGATAGTCAAGAGGCAAAGGATTTTACAAAAAAGGCTTTGGAAATCAGCGAGGCCTTCTCTGCTCCTATGATGCTTAGAATTACCAGTAGAGTATGTCACAGTAGAAGTACTGTTACGGTAGAAGAAAGACAAGAGGTAAAAGCTAAAGGTATTAACTATGATAAAGAAAAATTTTGTATGATCCCCCCGGGCTCTATAAAAGCACAAATTTTCATGAGAGAAAGGTTAAACAAACTTGAAGAGTATGCTTATACTACGGACTTAAATAGGCTGGAACTGAAGGAAGATACAGATACCCTTATCATTACATCGGGCTTAGTATATTATAACCTTAAGGAATTAGATCCCAATGCAAGCATATGGAAACTAGGTTTAATTTATCCTATTTCCGAAAAAAAGGCGAAGGAAATTACCAGCAAGTTTAAAAAAGTTATTGTTATAGAAGAAATGATGCCCTTTATAGAAAATGAATTGAAGCTCATGGGTATCCATTGTGAAGGTAAGAAACACTTTTCCTTTACAGGGGAATTAGATATACAAAATATAGCCGAAGGGCTTTATGAAGCAGGAATCTTGCCAGAAAAGAAGGTTTATGCAAAACGTTTTGTAGAGACTGTTCCTAGAGCACCGTTATTTTGTACAGGATGCCCCCATAGGCCTACTTTTGATCTACTAAAAAAATCTAAGGCAAAGGTTGTAATTGGAGATATTGGCTGCTATTCTCTAGCGATGTTGTTCCCCTTTGAACAGTCCAATATTATTATCAGTATGGGTGCTAGTATTGGCATAACAAAGGGACTGAGGAAGGCTATGTCAAAAGATGATCAAGATGAGCCTTTGGTGGCGGTGATTGGAGATGGTACCTTTTTTCACTCTGGATTATCTACCTTTGTGAATATGTTACATAGGAAGGAAGACAAGGAGAATATCACTTTGATTGTTTTAGATAACAGAACCACGGCTATGACTGGCGGTCAGCCTAATGCCAGTTCTGGTCTTTACAATGAAAGAGACGATATGAAAGTGGGGATTAAAACCCTCTTAGAATCCTTGGGATTTGACAGAGTCAAGGAAATCAATCAATATGATTACAAAGCTGCGGAAAAAATATTTAAGGAAGAAATCGCCTATGAAGGGCTATCTATTATCGTGGCAAATGGTCCATGTGCACTAAAATATAATATGGAAAAACCCCACTTTTACGTGGACCCTAATATATGTATTAGCTGTAGAGCTTGTATAAGAACCAATTGTCCACCGCTTAGAATGATAAAATATGAAGGTATAGAAAAATTAAAGTCTTCTATTGATAAAGACATGTGTGTAGGGTGTAGTGTATGTGCTCAAGTCTGTCCCGTAAATGCTATTAAGTCTTCGAAAAATATAGGTAGGGAGGATGAGAAAGTTGACAACTAATATTATGTTAGGTGGAGTAGGTGGTCAAGGATTGATTCTCATGACAAGGACTATTTGTCAAGCAGCCCTAAAAGATGACTTTGATGTAAAAAGCAATGACGTAGTAGGCCTATCTCAAAGAGGAGGAATGGTTTGGGGAAATGTTAAGATAGGTAAAAAAGTACTTTCTCCTAACATTCCTCCAGGAGAGGGAGATATATTATTGGCGATGGAACCATTAGAAGCTTTAAGATGGAGCTCTATGTTAAAGGATGAAGGTAAGATTATATTAAATAGCAAGAGATTTTATCCTACCATGGTGCAGCAGGAAAAATATCCATATCCAGAAGAGGAGATAGAGGAACTTAAGTCTAAATTTAAGGTGATAGAAATTAATGCTTTTGAGGAAGCTACAAAAATTGGCAAAAAGCAAGTATCTAATGTAATTCTTCTAGGAATTTTAGCTAAAAATTTAGAGATCCAAGTGCATACATGGAAGGAAACAATCAAGGATAATGTGCCCTACAAGACAATCGATATGAATATGGAGGCTTTTAATTTTGGTTATCAGTATTAAAAATAATTAAAATAAAGACTTTTATTAAAGAAGGTGCTGGTTTGTTATTCACAAACATAGTGCCTTTATTTATGCAGGAAGGAAATAAAAAATCAGCATATTCCTGTTAAAATTTAAAAACCTTGAAGGAATTTTTAAAAAAGAAGTAGAATTATTTTAAAGGTAGTTTTAACATGAGGGGGATATACAGTGGTTTTAATTTTAAATTGTTTTATAGATGATCAGTTTGCTAAGTCTTTTGATGAAGCAGTTATACGGCAACTGGCGGGATGTAACAAAAAATGCAATTTTGTAAGGGCTATAAATATGAAAGAAGCTGAAAATAGTCTTCAAGATCTTGATACTTACACTCATTTAATTATATCGGGTTCAGAGGCTTCTACACTAGAGGATAGTGGTTGGGAAAAAAAACTAGAAACGATAGTGGTGGACTTTATATCCCGTAGTAAGGCAGTGTTGGGTATCTGTTATGGTCATCAGTTTATTGTAAGAAGTATCGCAGGAAAAAACTTTATCAGAAAAGCCCAAAAGCCAGAAATGGGATGGGAGATGATACAGTTATATGATAACTTGCTGTTTAAAAATATTGAAAATCCGGTAATTATGGTAGCTCACTACGATGAAGTTTTTGATTTACCAGAGGAATTCAAAGCAATAGCTACTTCTCCTCATTGTAATATACATGGATTTCAATATAAGGATCTTCCAGTGTGGGGGGTACAGTTCCATCCAGAGTATGGTCTAGCGGAGGGTCAAGAAATCTTCGAAGTGTTTTCTAAACAGGATAAAGATTTTAATGATTGGTACATAAACAACCTTGAAAAAGAGAGTCAACTTTTGCAAAATAGTAAGTTTATAAAAAACTTTTTGAATTCCGATTATAAATCAATTTAATTCTTAGATTTGTACTTTAAAAAGTATTAGCACAAGGGAAAATCCACTAAGGGGGTTTTCCCTTGTGTTTTTATGATTTCAGTCTATGAATACTTATAAGATAGCATTTATATTATAAACATGATTAAAACGCATTGCTGATTTTGTTGAGAATTGGTATAATTAAATTAATACATAGTTTGAGTATAGAAGTATAGTACAGGTGACAAGAGAATTGAAAGGAGGCAAGTTTGATAAATGAAACAGAAAAAAACAGCAAAGCGAGGCTCCATTAAAAGTAAACTAATTGTCATACCGTTAATCGTTGTACTTGGTACTTTGGCAGGAGTAGGTATTATTTCTTCTTACTTTACAAGGACAAGCTTACTGAATCAGATGAGAGAAGATGGGTTTTACATAGCCGAAATCTTTGTAGACAGGTTAGAAGATAACTCTAGAGCATTAGAAACTATTAATATGATGTTAGAGGAAAAAATCACCAGTGTGGGAAGAGATGTTGTACGAGATCGTAGAAATTTAAACAATCAGTTGTTAAAAAGCTTAGCAGAAGAATGGAATGTCGAAGAAATCAGTTGGTACAATGCAGAGGGAGAGATTATATATTCTACTGTTGCAGCATATGTAGGATGGATGGCAACTGAAGGGCATCCTGTACACAATTTTATGATAAGTGGTAGAAATGAATTAGTAGAGGATATTAGGCAAGATACGGAATCTGGAAATTATCTTAAATACGGTTATGTTAGAGGGGAAGATGGTACCTTTGTACAAGTGGGGGTGATAGCAGATAGGGTTCAAGAATTAACAGAAACCTTTAGCTACCAAAGACTTGTGGAGGATTTGGCTGTAAATCAAGAAGTGGTTTATGCATTGTTGATGGACAGAAATCTAGAGGTCATTGCCCATAGTAATAAAAATGAAATAGGTGTAGTTTTTGATGATGAGGGGAGCAAATCAGCTGCAATCGATGGTATACCCTATGCACAGATATGGCCTTATGAAACAGAAGAGGTTACTGTATATGATATTATTTATCCAGTAACCATCCAAGGAGACTATATAGGGGCAGTTGCTATAGGCTTTTCTATGGAGGAGGTTCATGCTGCTATAAATAGAAACATGCTTATCGTTGCTATTTCAGGAATCATAGCCTTTATAATCTTAGGACTGATTTTATTTAATGTATCTAGTGATGCTATAAAAACAATTAATAGATTAAAAGAACAAATTAACTTTATGGCTTCAGGAGACTTTAGTAATAATGTGGCAGAGGATTTAATCAATAAACAGAACGAATTTGGAGAAATTTCACAAGCGATGGCTATTATGCAAAATGCTATAAGAGATATCATTAAAAGTGTTATAGACAAGTCTCAGCAAGTAGCTGCTTCTTCAGAACAATTAACAGCCACAAGTCAACAGTCTGCTACAGCTGCTGATGAAGTAGCTAGCACTATTGAGGAAATAGCAAAAGGAGCAAACCACCAGGCCAGAGATACAGAAGAAGGCGTTTTATTTATTACGGATCTAGGAAATATGGTTGAGAAAAATAAAGACTATATTCAGCACTTAAATGATTCTACTGAAAGAGTCAACCAACTAAAAAGTGAAGGTCTTAAAATCGTTGAAGGTCTTGTGGAAAAGACAGATGTTAGCAGTAAGTCATCAGCAGAGGTTCAAAGAGTGATTGTTAATACCAGTGAAAGTGCAGGAAAGATCGCCAGTGCCAGTGAGATGATAAAAAACATAGCTGCTCAAACAAACCTTTTAGCTTTAAATGCAGCTATAGAGGCAGCGAGGGCAGGAGAAGCAGGTAAGGGGTTTGCTGTTGTGGCAGATGAAATAAGAAAGTTAGCAGAAGAGTCCAATAAATTTACTGAGGAAATTAATGTTGTTATTCATGAGCTTACAGACAAAACATCAAATGCTGTAGGAACTATGGAGGAACTAGAAAAAATAATTTCTTCTCAGACAGAAAGTGTCAAAATGACAAATAGTAAGTTTGCGGGAATCGCAGAAGCTATAGAAGTAATGAAAAAAAGTATTTATGAAGTGAATCATGCTAGTGAGGAGATGAGCTGCAAGAAAGAAGAAATTATTAGAATCATAGAAAGTTTGTCAGCTATTTCACAGGAAAATGCAGCTGCAACAGAGGAAGCTTCAGCATCCGTAGAAGAACAGACAGCTGCTATGGAGGAGATTGCTAGCTCCAGTGAGGATCTTGCAAGAATTGCTGAAGAGTTAAATAAGCAGGTAGAACAATTTAAAGTATAAAATCTTAACAAAAAAAGGAAACGTTGGGCTTATCCTATTGCAGAACGTTACCTTTTTTTGTTTGTTTAAATTAATGTAGGTCTGAAAAAAATTCTACTTTTCCAGATTCAAGATGATATTTAGCACCGATAATCTTCAAAGTACCATTTTCTATAAAATGTTCTATGATAGGGCTTTTTTCTATTTCTGCTAAGCTTTGTAGAATGTTTTCATCAGTAGCTTCTTCATACAAATCGTTTCCAGTAGTACTTGATGCCTTAACTTTTTCAACAGATGGTTGAATTTTTTCTACGATAGAACCTATACTACCAGGGGCTTCTCCTCCGTCTACTGTCGCTTTTACAGCACCACACTTTTCGTGTCCCATAACAACAACAAGTGGGGTCTCAAGATGTTCAACGGCATATTCTATGCTGCCTAAAGCCACCGAATCAATGACATTTCCTGCTATACGAACTACGAATAAATCCCCTAATGCTTGATCAAATATCACTTCAGGAGGAACACGAGAATCTGAACAACTCACAATAACTGCAAATGGATGTTGACCATCTTTGGATAAATTCTCGCGTCTTGCAACACTAATATCTTTATCACCGATTTTCAACTCTGAAAATCGTGCGTTTCCTTCCTCCAGTAACTTTAGTGAATTTGCTGGAGATACTTCTACTATCGTTTCAATAGGCTCAGGATTTTCAGAACTAGCTTCAGACTGCTGAGGTGTACATCCAAATAGCATTATTAAAGCAATTACAAGGATTGTAGAAATTATGTAGTTCTTTGCTTTTTTTGTTTTTTGTAAATACATAGTTAATTTCCCCTTTCATTGGATGGAAGATATCTTCCTAAAGAAATTATATGCTTTCTATAGGAATAAGCAAGGTTGATATATGTGCAAATTTCCCAAAATACAGGGATTATATGTAAAAAAAGTAATAAAATTACATTATATATCTTTGTTTCAAGAAATAGCTTCTCCTCCCTGTGACAAACAGGCTTATCTCTACTACTATCTATTTTATGAAAAAATTTAATACACTTAGGAAAAATAGAGATATTTTAAGAAAAAAGAAGATATAGTGAAGCAGTAATAAAATATTGCCCAACGATTAGTAGGATATAAATCAATACGCAATGATTTAATATGGATAGTTGTTTGAGGAAATGTAGGTATAAGAATATAATAAGTAAGATAATTAATAAATAAAAAATAGAATGCAATTATTATAGAAAAGAAGTGATAAAGCATTGAAAAGAAGTATTAAATCTAAAATATTATTATTGTTTTTAGTAGTGTTAGTTATATTTGCCTTGACAAGTCTATGGTCAAGTAAAAACTTTTTTACATTAAGCAATTCTATAGATGATATTATGCGTGCCAATTATAAAAGTGTTGTTGCAGCTCAAAATATGGTGGTAGCTTTAGAAAGACAGGATAGCGCGATATTATCCTATATGTTTACCAATGAAAATGAAACCTTTATTCATTTTAAGGAAAATGAAGTAAAGTTTTTAAGAGATTTGGCTATTGCAGAAGGCAATATAACAGAAAGAGGAGAGAAAGAAGTTGTTGAGGAGATTCATGATGCTTATGTGATTTTTTTAGAAAAAGTAAGGTTGCTGAGTAATATTCAGTCTAGCGAGGGCCAAGAAGCAGCTAAGAATTTTTATTTCAATAACGTATTTCCAGCCTTTGAAAGAGCAAAAGAGCTTTCAAGGAATTTGCAGTTATTAAATCAAGAAGCGATGTTAAGGTTAAAGGATGAAGCTCATAATACAGCTGAAAAAGCTACCTATTCTACCTTATCGATTGCACTAATTACAACAATTGTAGGGAGTATACTAGCTTGGGTATCTATTCATAAAACCATTCAACCTATTCAAGAATTAATTGAGAAGGTTAAAAAAATTGCAGAAGGAGATTATGATCAACAAATTTATATAAAAGGTAGTGGTGAGATTTCTGTGTTGGCTGATGAGTTTAATGTAATGGCTAAAAAGCTAAGTAGTTATGAACAACTAAATATTAAACGATTAATGAAAGAAAAGAAGAAGGCAGAAGCCATTGTTGAGGGCATTAGCGATGGAATTATTGTTACGGATATCAATCATAAGATTACATTAGTAAATAGAGCTGCTGAAAGAATTTTTAATGTTAAGGAAACGGATGCTTTGGAAAGACATTTTTTAGAAATCGTTAAACATGAGGAAGTTTTTAAGATTGTTGAAGAAGTAGAGAATCTACAGAAGAACACAGATAAAAAACCATTGAGGGAAGCTGCTATTTCATTAAGACAGAATGAAAAATACAAGCACTATAGAATTCAAGTGCTACCTATAGGAGATAAGTTTAAAGAGTTTATCGGCGTTGTAACATTGATCCAAGATATTACGAAACTAAAAGAAATTGATGAAATGAAATCTGACTTTATCTCTACCGTATCCCATGAATTTCGAACCCCATTAACTTCCATGAGCATGGGAACGGGATTATTATTGGAGGGTATACCGGGACCACTGACAGAGAACCAAAAAGAATTGGTTGAAGCTATGAAGGAGGATCAGGAGAGATTAAAAAATCTAGTCAATGATTTGCTAGATTTATCAAGAATTGAATCGGGAAAAATTGAAATGAATATTCGGGGAAATGAATTGAAAAAAATCCTTGAGGAATCTGTAAAAGCCTTTGAACATCAAGCAAGGGATAAAAACATTGAATTGTCTTACTGCATTGAAGAAAATCTTCCTTTAGTAAGGGCTGATTTTAACAAAGTAAGTTGGATTTTGATCAATTTAATTGGCAATGCCATGCGATATACACCTAGGGATGGCAGTGGCAAAATTCAGATAGAGGGAAAACGTACAGGAAGTATTGTTTTGGTTTCTGTTTCAGACAATGGTATAGGTATTCCTCAGGAATATAGAAAGAAGATATTTGAAAAATTTGTTCAAGTAAAAGATAGAGAAGGAAATCCAACTGGTGGAACAGGTTTAGGATTAGCAATATGTAAGGAGATTATTGAAGCGCATGGTGGACAAATATGGGTAAAAAGTAAGCTTGGTAAAGGTAGTAGCTTTTATTTCACCTTAGCTATTGAAAAGTCTTAGAAACTGGGGAGATTTTGATGAGGAAAAAAATACTGATTGTAGAAGACGAAAAAAACATCGTACTAGGTCTTAGGATGTACTTGGAGAGCAGAGGATATGAGGTGACTGTAGCTTATAATGGGATTGAGGCAATCGATAAAGCATTACGGACTTTACCTCATTTAATTTTGTTAGATATTTTACTACCTAAAATGAACGGGTATCTCGTTTGTGCAGCTTTAAAGGAAGAAACCGCATTAGCCAGCATTCCCATTATCTTTATGAGTGCTAAAACAGAAGAAGAAGATATTAAAAAGGCTTATGAAATAGGGGGTATTGATTATATTGTTAAGCCGTTTACCCATACACAGGTACAAGAAATTATAGAAAAATATATTTAATAAGGAAGGGATAAAAATGATTAAAATTTTAATTGTAGATGATGAAAAAAACATACGTCTTGCTCTAAAACAGTGTTTACTAGCTGAGCACTATGAGGTAGAGACAGCTGTGAATGGTTTGGAAGGTTATGAAAAAATTATGGCAGGGGATTTTGCTGTGGTACTTTTAGATATGAAGATGCCAGGTTTAACAGGAATAGAAGTACTACAAAAGGCTCGAAGTCAAGGAAAACTGGTTAATATTATTATGATGACAGCTTACGGCACAATAGAAAAAGCTGTTGAAGCAATGAAACTAGGAGCAATAGACTTTTTAAGTAAGCCTTTTGCACCAGAAGAAATTCGTACGATTGTTAAAGATGTATTAAGCAGAGAGAAATTATTGGAGGAAGAAGTAACTACTTATCATGAAATGATACAATATGCAAAAAAGAGTATATTAAGTGGAGATTATGAGAAGGCTAGAGAATTTTTAGGAAAAGCGATTGTAAAAAATACAGAAGCGCCTGAACCGCATAATTTATTAGGAATTATTTTGGAGTTTTATGGAAAAGTCAGCGAGGCTCAAAAACATTATCGTGCAGCTTTAGCTTTAGAACCTACCTTTAGTCCAGCACAACAGAATTTGGAAAGAACAGCGCAGTTTATCTATACACAGCACGGTATGAATTTAGGAGATGGCACTAATGAAGAAGAATAATATGGAATATATTATTGTGGTTGGCTGTGGGAGAACAGGCTCTCATCTAGCCAATCTTCTTTCGAAGGCTGGGAAAAGTGTTGTGATTATAGATAAAGAAGAGAAGAAATTTCAAAAATTGAGTGAAGAATTTAGTGGGTTCATGTTAGAGGCGGATGCCATTGAAATAGATGTACTAGAACAGGCCAAGATAGCCAAAGCCGATGTTTTGATTACAGCAGCTGCTGATGATAGTACCAACATGATGATTGCTCAAGTGGCAACGAAGATTTATGAAGTACCGTTGGTTTTGGCAAGGGTGATTGACCCTGCTGAAATACCAGTATATGAGGCTTTAGAAATTCAAATTATTTCTCCGACGATTTTGTCAGCGCAGTTGCTTTATGAACTTATTGTGGGTAAACATAAGGAGGAAAAATAATGAGGGTAATTATTGTTGGCGGTGGAAAGATTGTTCACTTCCTCACAAAGTCTTTTGTTTCGAAAGGGTATGAAGTAACGATTATTCATAATGATAAAGAATATTGTGGAAAACTGGCGAAAAAACATCCTGACACAATAGTAGTATGGGGAGATGGTGCAAATCCTGAAGTATTGGAGGAGGCGGGAGCAGCTTATACCCATGCAATTATTGCTGTAACCTTAAATGATCCAGAAAACCTAGTGGTTTGCCAAGTGGCGCAAAAACTTTATCAAGTGCCCAAAACATTTGCCATGGTAAACGATCCAAGAAATGTTGATGTCTTTAAGCGTCTTGGTGTAACGACGGTGATCAGTACTGCGCAAATTATTTCTTCCATGATTGAACAAAAAGTCTTTTTGGAGGATATTGTGAATTTGACTCCCATAGAAGAAGGGAAAGTAGCCCTGATAGAGTTAGAGGTACAAAAAGACTACCCAACTATGAATAAAACTCTTGCAGAATTAGACTTAACGAAGGATGCAGTAGTTGGATGCATTTTAAGGAAAGGAGAAGCATTAATTCCAAGGGGAGACACCATGATCATGGAAGCAGATAGATTGATTATTCTTGCTTTACCAAGAAGTCAGTCTTATGTTTTGCAAGCACTAAGCGGAAGGGTGGAGTAAGATGCTTTATCTAAAAATACTGAAGGAAAAATATAATATGATTATAGGATATGTTGGTATCATTTTAATTGGCTTGGGGATAACTTTATTGTTACCTCTATTGATTTTACCAGCATATCCTCAAGAAATAGGTACAGCAAAATATTTTTTAATTTCAGCGATGATTACCGTTGCTGTAGGATTCATTGCATCCAGGCGATTAAAGTTGAAAAAAACCACAAATTTAACCTTCCAACAAGGTGGCATTATTGTTATTTTGTCATGGTTTATTACAGCACTCTTATCTACATTACCTTTCATCTTATCAGGAATGTTGAACTTTACGCAAGCAACCTTTGAAACCGTCAGTGGTTGGACGACTACTGGTTTATCTGTAGTAGATGTAACTGAAGCACCTAATACTTTTTTACTTTGGCGAAGTATTATGCAGTTTTTTGGTGGAGCCGGTATAACTGTTGTAATGGTTTCAGCAATTATTGGGCCTAATGGGCAGGGGCTTTACAATGCTGAGGGGAGGACGGATAAACTACTTCCAAATGTGAGAAAATCAACAAAGCTAATTATGACAATATATAGTGGATATGTTATTTCTGCAACGATACTATATATTTTAGCCGGTATGCACTGGTTTGATGCCATCAATCATGCAATAGCCGCCTTATCTACTGGAGGTTTTTCAACTAAGGCTGATAGTATAGGGGCGTATAATAGTCCTTTAATAGAAGCTCTTACTATTGTATTTATGCTTTTGGGTACAACAAACTTTGGGGTTCATTTTTTGCTATTAAAAGGAGAATTTAAATCAGTACTACGAAATGGAGAAGTAAGAATTCTAGGGTTTTTGCTGGCTTTAACTATTCCAGTAGTAGCAATAGGAGCATTATTACCTCTTTATGGAACGCTTACTAAGAGTTTTAGAATTACTGCTTTTGAACTAGTTTCAGCCTTATCAACGACAGGTTTTTCAACAGTAGGGTATCAAGAGTGGGCAACGTCTGCTGTATTTATTATGATTGTTTTAATGATCATCGGTGGAGGCGTAGGGTCTACTGCTGGGGGGGTAAAATTATATAGAGTATATTTATTATTTAAGTCATTATGGTGGGAACTAAAAGGTTATCTCTTGCCGTCAAAGTCTGTTAGGCAGAATTATGTTTGGAGAAGCGAAGGAAAATATTATGTTGAGCAGAGCCATATTATTCAAACGGCTAATTTTGCAATGATTTATATGCTAACTTATGCTATTGGTGTTCTTATATTCTTATTTTATGGTTATCCGCTAAAAGAATCTATGTTTGAATTTGCATCAAGTTTAAGCACGGTAGGTCTTTCAATGGGTATTACTTCTCCTGATGCTCCAGTAGGTATTTTGTGGACACAAATTATTGGTATGATGCTAGGAAGATTGGAGTTTATCGTAATATTCTTTGCAAGCATTAAACTGATTAAAGATATTAGAATTATGCTTTTAAGCAAAGAAAAGATTGTTCAATAGAGGAGGAGTAGAGAGAATTTTTGTAGTAGAAATGCAGACTATTAACTTAGTAAAATATAAAAAAGACTACTCATTATGTAATATATTACTTAAGTTAGTAGTCTTTTTAAAAGATAAGTATCAATTGTATTGTTTACTATTTACTTTTTCTCTAAAAACTTTGTCTTTAAAATTTTCAAGATTAGCTATAGAACCTCCAATAATTAAAGTATTAGTAACTTTAATGATATCATTAGCTTTAGGCAAAATATTAATATTGCCAGTACTTTTAATAGCAATAATATTTACATTGTATTTTGAATTTATTTCTAGCTCTAGCAGTTTTTTTTCATGCCATTCTTTTATAACCTTAACTTCAACTACACTATATTCGGAAGATAAGTACATGAGTTCAAAAAAACTGCTGTATTTTAAATTGTTAGCTAATCGTTGCCCCATTTCTTTTTCTGGCAGAATTACTTCATTTGCTCCAACCTTCATCAGAATCTTTCCGTGGATTTCATCATGAGCTTTAGCAATAATATATCGAACTCCTAAACTTTTCAGGTGCATAGTAGTAGTAATAGAAGCGTCTAGACTGGAGGAAAATCCAATAACTGCGGTATCAAAGTTGCTAATGCCAGATGTTTTTAAACTATTGAAGTTAGTAGCATCCAAAGAAAAAGAAGAGCTAATCAAAGTAGAAACCTTATTAACTAATTCTATATTTTTATCTATAGCTGTCACTTTGTTGCCAAGTTTTACAAGGCTATAGGCTAACCCTTCACCAAAATGTCCAAGTCCAATAACAGCCACTTGTTTCATATCCATCATCCTACCTATCTACATAATTATTTTTATAGAACATAATTTTGATATTTTTTGGGTACATGATCATATTATATCGAATGCAATCTTTAATCCCAAATAATCTACAGCTCTTTTTTGTTTTTTATCCTACCGATATAAGGTGAAGAAATAGGATTAGCTCGTTATTTCATAGAGTTTTCTCGTTGTTCTTCTATTTTGCTTCAGTAGTTAAATTTGAAGTGGTAAAAGGGGTAATATATACTTAAGTGATAAAATAAAATAGTGGGTGAGTGAATGAAAAGCTTAAAGCATAAGATATCTTCGGTTTATTTGATGCTAGTTTTGATTATCGGCATTGTAGGTATAGTATCGGTTGTAAATTTTTATGGATTAACAAGGGAAATTGAAGGGTTGATTGTAGACAATTACAATAGTTTAGAAACCATTAGTAAAATGATTGAGGCATTAGAAAGACAAGATAGTGCAATATTGATTTATAATAGTGGGAAAAAAGAAATGGGTTTAAAAAGTTTTGAGTTTAATAGAGAAAATTTTTATCAATACTACGAGAAAGCCAGTAATAATATAACGGAAATTGGAGAAGAAGAAATCATAGTATTGATAAATCAGCATTACAACGACTATCTTCATTCTTTTCAGCAATTAGAAGGTATTCAAGCTGCCTATCCACAGGTTGTGTTAATGGAACGCTACTTAAATGAAATTACGCCTAAGTTTCTTCAGCTTAAAGAGGATTTGAGGGCCTTAGAGGAAATTAACGAGACAGCTATGTTTCGTAGGAAAACGCAGGTAGTAAAAAATTCGCAGACTTCAACAAAAATAATTTTCTTCTTATCTATCGTTTCTGTTATTAGTGGATTTGTTATTTCAAGATATATGGCAGACAAGTTTACAAAACCTGTTGAGCAACTTACAAAGACGATGAGGTTGGTTGAAGCGGGGGATATAGATAAGCAAATAGAGATTACTTCTAATGACGAGATAGGAATATTGGCTCAAGAGTTTAATAAAATGACAGAAAGACTCTTGGTCTTTGAAGAAAGTACTTTGGGAAAGGTTATTACTGAAAAAAACAAGTCTGTTGCAATTGTAAAAAGCATATCAGACCCATTGATGGTACTGGACAATAACTATAGGGTTACTTTAGTAAATAAGGCGTTTGAAGATTGTTTTCATATTAAAGAGAAGGAGGCACATAATAGATATTTTTTTGAAATTATCTATAAAGAAAACTTATACAACGATATTACCAGTATTCTGGATGATGAAGTATCAAAACATAAAGAAAACATCTTTTACTTTGAATCTGATAGTAATCATTATTATTTTAATATCATCGTCACAAAGATTATTGACACAGCCGCAGATATGAAGGGTGTGGTTGTTCTTTTTCAAAATATTACTGAACTTAAAGAATTAGAAAAAATGAAGACAAATTTTATATCTACCATTTCTCACGAATTTAAAACACCTCTTACTTCTATTATGATGGGTACAAGTCTATTAAATGATGGTGCTATAGGAGAACTTAATAAAGAACAAAAAAATGTTTTAACTTCTATGGAAGAAGATTGTCAAAGCTTGGCTAACTTAGTGGATGATCTACTGTATATGTCTAAGATTCAATCAACAAAAGCGGTGTATGATAAAAAGTATACTTCTATTATTAACGTTATTCAGCAGGCGGTTAAGCCATTTCAGCCCCAAGCATTTAGCAAAAAAGTAAAACTGGGCATTATGCTTTCTGAAAACTTATCTAAAGTATATATTGATCAAGAAAAAATTACTTGGGTAATCAACAATCTTATCGTAAATGCCTTAAAATACACCAGTGAGGGAGATGAAATATCTATCTATACTGAAGAAAAGGAAGAAAAAATTTTTATTACTGTAAAAGATACTGGTATAGGCATACCACAGGAATATTTAGGGAAAATTTTCCATCAATTTGTTCAAGTGGAGGATTCAGGGTTAGAAGTTAGGGGCACTGGTTTAGGCCTGTCTATCGCAAAGGATATTGTTGAAGCTCATGGAGGAGAAATATGGTGTGAAAGTATCATAGATTTTGGAAGTAGTTTTATTTTTACATTACCAATAGATAATGAGAAGCTAGAAGTTGAAAAACTTCACTAGGCGAGGAGGATAAAAATGAGAAAGGTATTAATAGCTGATGATACAAAAAATATTAGGCAACTACTAATTACCTGTTTGCAACACGAGGGTTATGACGTCACTAGTGTAGAAAATGGAGAAGCGGCAATAGAAGCATTTAAGCAGGAGGTTTTTGACCTAGCTTTTATAGATATTAAAATGCCTAAAGTCAGTGGAACGGAGGTTTTACGTCAAATTCGAAGCATGGGGATAAAAACTCCTGTAATAATTATTACAGCCTTTGCAACTGTAAAAAATGCTGTAGAATGTACCCAAATGGGTGCAGTGGCTTATGTGCAAAAACCTTTTACGACGAATAGAGTAAAACAAGTATTACAGGAAGTAATCAATGACAGTGAGCAGTACAAGTCTTTAGGAGGCTTGCTAGAACTTGCAAAGGGCAAACTTGCTGCTGATGACATGGAGGAAGCCTTGACTATTTTAAAGAGAGCCTTATCCATCGACCCTGCCCATGCCTATACCTACTATTTGTTATCTCAAGTATATGAAAAAATGGGGAATCCTCATGAGGCAAGGCATTTTGAGGAAGTTTATAGATTATTTCAAGTGGAAAATTAGTGGCTCTCTCCTATACCTTCTGTTGAAAATTACTTACCTGACGTCTAACTGGTATTTCAGGAGGGGGAGAGGGGGGATCAGCCAAAGGATGCCTAGGAGCATGAACAACAGTAATGCTGTTTAGGATAATTTCCTTTTCTATTAAATGTCCATTATCATCATATTTTTCACGAATCTCTGCTCTTGGGACGACTACAGTTACTTCATGAGGAATTTCCGGACTGGTAACTCTTTGCATTCTGATATCTAATCCGTTGAGTTCCACTTGAATATGGTCGGATTGATGTTCTTTTTTCTTTAATAGTTTAGATAGAATTCTTTTAACTGACATAGTATCTCCTCCTTTAGTTAAATTTTATTCTGAGGAATTATAGGAAGTGACAATTAAAAAAAGTCTACATCTAAATTATAAGCAGAGGAAATAGATATTCTTGCTTTCAGGTAAGTAGTTATAAGAAACTAAGAGAGGAATTAGATTATGAATAATTATAACAAAACATTATTTGATAAAATAGTAGCCCTACAACCTGTTGTTTGGATAAATAGTAAAAAGCAAGGGGCAGAAGAAGCCTTATCTGCCATGGATATAACTTATGAAGATATTTTGGATGCAGAAAAAAGACTTCAAAGATTTGCTCCATTGATCAAAAAGCTTTTTCCAGAAACAGATGATGGTATTATCGAATCTCCTCTTGTTGAAATTCCATACATGAAGGAGGAAGTTCAAAAAACATATGGAAGAGATATAAAGGGTACGATGTATTTAAAGTGTGATAGTCATCTTAAAGTGGCGGGTTCAATAAAAGCTAGAGGTGGTATTTATGAAGTTTTAAAGTATGCTGAAGGTATCGCAATCAATAAAGGATTATTAGAAATTGGAGATGATTACTCAAAACTTGCAGATAAGGAATTTAAAGACTTTTTTTCTGCATACAAAATTGCCGTTGGTTCAACTGGGAACTTAGGATTAAGTATAGGAATTATATCAGCAGCAATGGGTTTTAACGTTACTGTCCATATGTCAAGGGATGCTAAAGCGTGGAAAAAGAGGCTCTTGAGAGAAAAAGGAGCAAATGTTATTGAATACGCCGATGACTATAGTAAAGCTGTTGAAGAGGGAAGAAAGCAGTGTATGGGAGATGATCATGCACACTTTGTTGATGATGAAAACTCCAAGGATTTGTTCCTTGGATATAGTGTCGCAGCTTTAAGGCTAAAAAAACAACTAGAAGACGTTGGGGTTAAGGTTGATGAAAGTCATCAGCTAATCGTATATCTACCATGTGGTGTAGGTGGGGCCCCTGGGGGAATTTCCTTCGGACTAAAACACGTTTTTTCAGATAATGTTAAATGCTATTTCGTAGAACCTACCCATGCTCCTTGTATGCTATTGGGGCTTATAACAGAAAAAAAGAGTGATATGCATATCAGGGAATATGGCATAGATAACTTAACAGAGGCAGATGGACTTGCGGTAGGCTCCCCATCAAAGCTCGTGTCAGATTTAGCAGAAAAGCTTATTGATGGTGTATATACTCTTCATGATGATGAACTTTTTAAACTTCTTGCAATGTTAAAAGATACGCAGGATATAAAAATTGAACCATCAGCTGCTTCAAGCCTTTTAGGACCAGCAGTTGTAGGCACTGACAAAAATACCACACATATTTGTTGGGCCACAGGAGGATCTTTTGTACCTTCCGATTTATATTTAGATATGTACCAGAGAGGGAAGGAATATTATTAAGAGCATTAAAAGTAATATGAAACACATCTGATTCAGAGAAATGATTATCAAAAAGTAGTTTTCTGTTTCTTAATATTAGACATGTAAACAATTTTAATAAACTTACCCCGATAAAATAGTCTAACCTTACGTCTATTTATCGGGGTAATTTACTTTATCAAATATGGATAAAGTAACTAATGCACTAAGGAAGATATTGCCCAGGAAAATTGAGATTAGCCTCTTGATAACCAATTTTTACAAATAAAGAAGGGATTTTGTTATAAGGTATCGAAAAGTATCCTTGAAGGATATAAAGAATGTACATCAACATATATAACGTTATTGAAAAACATTTAAAGTGAGGAGATGACATTAAAATGTTACGACTACCAATACTAGCATTGTTTTTAAGGACAATTCCTGAAGGGATTATATTAGTTTCAGTAGTCTATATGATTCTAAATAAACCTTTAGAAAAAAAGATATGCATAGCAGGAGGACTTTTAGGTATAGCTACTTATGTTATAAGGATGTTTCCAATTCATTTTGGAGTGCATTTGATACTAATTTTAATCATAGTTATATTTCTACTAAATAAAATAAATCATATAGATTTTTATAAGGCTGTTACAGCCAGTATTGTGAGTTTTATTCTCATTGTAATTTGTGAATCGATTACAATTATTTTTTACGTAAATATATTGGGTATATCTACTGAAAAAATATTAAATCAATCTCTGTCAAGTATATTATTAGGCATGCCATCTTTATTATTGTTAATATGTATAGGTGTTACAATAAAATCCTTAAGAAGATATAAACAAGGTAGGGTATATTAATATGTATAATATGAAACATTGGTCTAAGCAGGTGAAAAAATGAAAAACTACGAACTAAAGAGAAGTAGAAAGATCTATGAAGTTGTGTCTATAACAAAACTACTTTCAATATTACTTTGCGGAGTTATATTTTTTAGCACTTATGGGACTAAAGTTACCTCTCAATTAGAGCTTAAAAACAATTATATAGATATTAGAGTAGTATGTTTTTTTTGTATTGCTGCTCTAGTACTTATGTACACAAACTGGAGAATTTCTAGTCAAGATAGTAAGGAAAGTTGCTTTCTAAAAAAAGGAGTAATTATAACTGAAATTGGTTTATTCATTTTAGCTTTTTCAGTTTTAATATATATATCAGGAGCATATGCAAGCAGATATAAAACTATATTTTTGTTTATTATTATTACCAGTACTATTGAACTTGGGAAAAAATGGGGAGTTGCTAGTGCATCTATATGTAGTGGGATAATTTTAACTATGGATATTATTTTTAAGCCGATTAACATAAATAATATATATTTTGAATCTGACTTAGTTTTATCAGGACTTTTCATACTAACGGCGTGGCTCCTAGGAGATTATGTGGAAATAGAAAAGAAACATAGAGAACAATTAACCAACATTGCAAATATAGACGAATTAACAAGTGTTTATAATCACAGATTTTTTCAGCAGTCTATGACTTATGAAATTGAAAAAGGTCAACAGCTGTGCAAACCTGTTTCCCTACTATTTATAGATATTGACTATTTTAAAAATTATAATGACCTTTATGGTCATTTAGAGGGTGATAGAGTACTAGCTGAGTTAGCTGCTTTAATTAAAAAGAATGTAAGAGGTCAAGATATTGTAGCTAGATATGGTGGAGAAGAATTTGCTGTCATTTTGCCATGTACAAATGAAGAAGAAGCCTCTTCAATAGGAGAGCGAATTAGAAGTACGATAGATTTAATGCCTTTTAAAGGAGAAGAAAACTTACCAAAAAAGAAATTAACTGTATCCATAGGCGTATCTTGTTTCCCAGATAAAGCAAAAACAAAAGCTGAATTAATAAACAGTGCCGATGATGCCCTTTACCGGGCAAAGTTTTTTAATAAAAATAGAGTGGAAGTATATTATTCGGTGCTAGAAGAATTGAAGGAAGATATACAAGAAGAACATATTGATATAATTAGTTCAATAAAAACATTGATTAGTGTTATAAATGCAAAAGATCGATATACCTATGGACATACGGAAAGGGTTGTTATTTACTGTGACTTAATTGCTAATAAGCTAGAGCTTTTAGAAGAAGATAGAAAAATACTGAAATATGGTGCATACCTACACGACATAGGAAAAATACAGATCCCACAAGAAATTTTGAATAAGAAGATGGGATTAACAGGCGAAGAGGTGGAGTACATAAAAAAACATCCTGAAAGCGGGATAGAAATTATCAAATCCGTTGCTTCTCTGAAAAAAGTGATGCCCTTAATTCTTCATCATCATGAAAGATATGACGGTAAAGGCTATCCTTTAAGGCTCAAAGGAGAAAATATACCATACCTTACCAGAATCCTTAGTGTCGTAGATAGTTTTGATGCTATGACTTCTAATCGGCCTTATCAGATGAGAAGAAGCTATGAAGAGGCAGTAATAGAGCTGAAAAAATGCAAATCAACTCAGTTTGATCCTGATATCGTTGATGTATTTGTAGAAGTATTAGAAAGGAATACTCAGTATATTGAATAGAAACAGTTTTCTTTAAATAATTAATGCATGAGTACTTAAGAAAACATAAAAAATACCTGATAAAATACATCTTTATTCCATTTAGTAAATACACTAGGAGTACTGATCATCTACTTGATGATCTATGACTTTAGCATCTCCCTGTGTTTGTATACGTAACTTTTCTTTCTTTAGTGTTACCTCAATTTGCTTAATATCTTGAGATTTTTTATTATAAATATTAATATTTTCTAGAACAACAGGATGCTTAGTAACTTCAATGCGTTCTTTAGTGAGAGGGATTCGAATTGTATCAGTATGTTCATGGTCTTTATCGTCAAGAAATTTTTTCTCAATGATAATCTCTTCTCTAATAATAGGGACTGTGATAGTTTTTTCTTCCTTTATGGTTTCTTTACGTATATTTACCGATGCAACTTGCACCTTGTTTTTAGATATATCTAACCTTTCTTCACGAAGCTGTAACTTATATGAATCAAGAATTTTGTTCTTATCTAGTAAAGGTCTTTTTTCCATAACTTATCCTCCAAGTACTTTCTTAGTTATTTAGAAAAATTTTTAAAACACCTCAAATCTTATGGATTTGAGGATGTTTTAACCTGGCCAATAGGTTTATTTTAGTGGAACTCTTCATCATTTTCCTTATCAATGACTCTAGCGTTACCATCTTTATTTACATGAGCTTCTTCTCTTTTAAGAGTTTCTTCTATATGCTTTGTATCTTCTACTTGACGTTTGTGGACTTCGATTTCTCCTGTTACTACTGTATGTTTCCCTACTTGAACCTCTTCGGCACTGATAGGAATATGAATAGCTTCTTCATCAGTAATAGGGGAATCACTATCTTCGTTATTGATTGCTCTTCTTTCTATAACAACTTCTTCATGAGTAACAGGTACATCAACAATTTTTTGCTCTTCAATGATTTCTTTGCTAATTTCTACTTCTCCTACTTGTACACGATTTTTAGAGATATCCAGTTCTTCACGTCGAAGACGAAGCTTTTCGTCGTCAACATTTTTAAGACTATCATCTTCCTTTTCTTTTATCATTTCTTCTTCTTTTTCTATTCTTTCATCGTCATTATCAAAAATTCCAAAGAATTTACTCATAATTACCTCCCAGAATGATTTAATTTTATTGCCAATTATATTTTGTGCTTTAAGGAGAGGCAATATTCATCGTCTCATGTAAAGTTAAATTTTGTTGGTACATGTACTTCACCTCCAGTCTTTTGTATTGTAGTTATTTTTCCTTTACTGTATGTGTCTATGCATTATACAAAGAAATATAAGGCAAAGAGCGATTAATTTTAACGAAATAGGAAGAAAATTTCTTTAGAAGTAGGAAATAATAACTGTAAAAAAATAATCTAACTATGAAAGGAATACATTTGCCTATCGGATAAAAAGTCTCTACTTCAAAATGTGACTGGAGGAGAGAAGTATGTCGCAGAAATAGGATAAAAAAGTATAAGGTGGAGATATTGTTTAAATCATCAATTTTTCAATTGACAGTGGAACTAACCATTGGATTTTTCGCTTTATTTGCTGTCACGAAACTTACAAGAAAATCACAAATAAATCAGATTACTCCTTTTGATTTTATATCAGCTATTGTACTTGGTGAATTATTGGGTAACGCAATTTACGATGAAAAAGTTAAAATTTGGACGATCATTTATGCATTGATAGTTTGGGGAACTTTAATGTTTATTATTGAAAAAATAACGCAAAAGTTTAGAAGAACAAGAAAGCTTTTAGAGGGAGAACCAGCTATTATCGTTAGAAATGGTAAAATCGATTTTAACGTAATAAAAAAAGAAAAGTTAGACATAAATGAGTTATTAAGTCTTTTAAGACAAAAAGATGCTTTTTCAATACGAGAAATTGAATTTGCAATTTTAGAACAGAGTGGAAATATTAGTGTGCTAAAAAAATCAAAATATGAGACGCCTACCATAGAAGATTTAAACTTGCCTCTTAAGGGGGTATACCTTCCGATAACTTTAATATTAGATGGAGAAATCTTAAGAGATCACCTGTATGCTATTGGATTTGATGAAGCATGGTTACTTAATCAGATACATATGATTGGAATACAAAATGTTGAAGATATTTTCTATGCAGATTGGAAACAAGACGAAGGTATTCATATAGTTTCCCGCAATAGCAGTTAACTATAACCAGCCAATAATCTTGTTGATCCTACTAAAAACTCAGAATGCACATAAAATCTAGTTGCTATCTAAGTATGCATAAAAGAGAAAAGAAATGTAGCTGAAGAGACTAAAAAATCATGATGCTGATAGTGTTTAGATAACTATCAGCATCACGTAGAAAATTTATAATTTTGTTTAATAAGATTTTTTATATCCCAGCAAGCTCAAGTTCAGTTGCAGCTTCCTTCATGCCTTCAATTGTCCAAAGAATGACTGTGTCTAAATCCATATCTATCATTTCACAACCAGCAAGAATAACTTCGCGATCTACACCAGCGGCAAAACTCTTTGATTTGAATTTTTTCTTTACTGACTTAACTTCAAGTTCTAATATACTTTTATCTGGTCGCATTAAAACCGCCGCTGTTATCAGCCCTGTAAGTTCATCGATTGCATACAATACCTTTTCCATTTTACGGGTAGGTTCTACATCGATACAGATATTCCATCCATGGGAGATGACTGCATGAATGATATCATCATCGACCCCTTCTTTTTCTAAAATTTCTTTGCTCTTATGACAATGTTCATCTGGGTAAAGCTCATAATCAATGTCATGTAGAAGGCCAACAGCACCCCAGTAATCTTCATCTTCATTATTTTTTCTAGCGAAATAACGCATTACAGCCTCTACAGCAAGGCCATGGGTGATCAATGACTTGGTTTTATTGTACTTTGTTAGTAATTCATAAGCATGTTCTCTGGTTATCATAGGTTAAACCTCCTTGAAATTTTAAATGATGTCGTATAAGTAATGGATGAGTAGAACAAAGCGGGCAACTTCTACACCTGCATTATAATAGCAATGGGCTGTATCAGCATTAAACTTAATAGCTTGTCCTTTTTTTACTTTATCTACTTGGTTGTTATGTTCAATAGTGATTTCCCCATCAAAAACGATAATATACTCTAACGTACCTTTTGGATGGGGTTCCCCCGGTGCTTTGCAGGTTGGTTGAAGTGTCATTTCATACATTTCGAAGTTTCGTTTTGAATCAAATGGGAAAAATGGACAACATTCATAAAGTCCATCATCACTGAGCATCAGTGCTATTTGACTTTTATCAATAACACGGGTTTCTACCTCTGGCAATTGGATAAGTACTGAAAAAGGGACCTTAAGGCCATTTGCAATTTTCCACACGGTTGTAATGGTTGGATTAGCATCACCACGTTCAATCTGGCCTAACATACTTTTACTTACCCCGGTAACTTCTGCTAATTTTTCTATTGTCAGATTTCTAGAATTTCGAACTTTTCTTATATTTTCTCCTACAGCCGCGTTGATCATTGAAAGAAGCCTCCACGAGTTAATGTACAATATAATGACTAAAAAGTTTAATATATTAAACCAATATTATAAAATATGTTACACCAATAAAAATAGTATGTCAAGAAAAAACTTGAAATATATAAGCAAAAGTGTGAAATGCTGGAAAACTATATTTAAATAGGAGGGACTTCTTATGGTAAAATACTTCTAATGAGTTATTTTTTCTATAAGAAACTCATTAGAATTAACTTAAGTCATATGATAAGAAACTATAATTATTATAAGGAGCGGAAGTTATGTATAAAATATTGATTATTGAGGATGATCATACCATATCGTCTATTATTGAAAAAGAGTTAGAAAAATGGGGATATAAGACCTCCAGAATTGAGGAATTTCATGATATACTTGGGGACTATGCCTCTTTTGAGCCCCACCTTATACTTATGGATATCAACTTACCCTATTATGATGGATTTTATTGGTGCGGAAGAATTAGGCAGTTATCTAATGTCCCTATTATTTTTATTTCCTCTAGGGATACAGACGGTGATAAGATACGGGCGATTTCACAAGGAGGAGATGATTATATTGAAAAGCCTTTTTCTATAGATTTACTGATTGCTAAGGTACAGGCTATATTACGGAGAAGCTATTCTTATAGCGATCAAACGCTAAATATATTACAGCACAAGGATATGTTGCTGGATGTAGAACACTTAAAAGTATTTTATAGGGAAGAAGAAGCAGCTCTTACCCGAAATGAGGGAAGGATATTGACAATGTTGATTAGGAATCATGATAAAGTTGTAAGTCGTACCCGTTTGATGAAGGCATTGTGGGATGATGAGAGTTTTGTAGATGATAATACCTTGACAGTAAATATAAATCGCTTACGCAGAAAATTACAAGCCATTGGTTTAGAGGGATATGTGAAAACCATTAAAGGAGAAGGGTATAGATTAATATGAAATTTACTGAGTATTTAAAGGAGCGGTGGATTGTCTATGGTTTTATCATCATTGCTTTTGTTTTTGCTGCTGTAATTTATAGATTGGACACAAACTTTAATATAACAGCATCCAATGCCAACTATATTTTAGTAGCCTGGCTATTGATGTTTATATGTTTTATAGGGATTGACTACAGCATATTTAATCATCGTGTAGAAAATTTTAAGAAATATTGTCAGTTAAATGCTTCTTCAGAGGATATGGAGGATTTCAGTTATCCTCTAGATAGGGAATATGCTGAATTGGTATATAGTATAGCCACCCAATATGAAAAGTATAAATTGGATATACATAACAAGGCATCAGAGGAATTAGAGTTTATTACAAGATGGCTTCATGATGTTAAGGTGCCTATTTCTGCTGCAAGACTTATACTGGAAAACCATGAAAGTGATATTCCAGGTGATTTTTATAAAGGTATGTACAAAGAAATATTTGCAATAGAGGAGTCAGTACAAAGAATTTTTTATGAAATAAAGTCAAATAGTCTCCATGATGATTATAAAATAGCAAAAGTAAGTACCCAAAGGTTAATTGCTCAGGCATTGAAGGGATATTCTAACTTCTTTAGTTATAAGAAGATTAAGATTTTCTTTATAGGTGAAAATTATGATGTTCTGACGGATGAAAAGTGGAGTGGCTATGTGTTATCCCAAATCATATCCAATGCTGTAAAGCATACACCGATTGAAGGGAAAATAACCATCACAACTGAAAGAAAGGGAGATGAAACCATCATATCCATAAAAAATACTGGACAAGGAATCCTTCAAAAGGATATAGGACAGATATTTCGTAAGGGATACACCTCTTCTGAAGAGAGAAGTGGTATGAAGGCCACCGGCTATGGGCTATATCTTTCAAAAAAACTGAGCAATATGCTAGGACATAGACTCTTAGTAGAATCTCAATATGGTAAGTATGCTGCTTTTCATTTAGTTTTTATAGAAAAGGAAACATTGCATCATGTGACAAAAATGTAAGATGAAAGAGGGAAAATGTAAGATGATTCGATTTTGCTGAGCCTAGGATTAAAATATAATTATCTTAAGAATAATTATATGGAGGGAAGAGCAATGGAAATATTAAAAGTAGAAAACATTAGTAAAGTATACGGAAGCAAAAAAAGTTTTAAGCAATACACTGCACTTAAAAATATTAGCTTTGAAGTAAGTGAAGGGGAATTTATAGGGGTGATGGGAGCATCTGGATCGGGAAAAACCACCCTTCTAAATATTTTAGGAAGTATTGATAAACCCACAAGTGGTAGATACATGATGAATGGAAAGGATATTGCAACCCTAAAGAAAAATGAGTTGGCTGCCCATAGAATCAATCATATAGGTTTTATTTTTCAGGACTATAACCTTTTGGAAACCATGACGTTGAAGGAAAATATTTTATTACCCTTGGCTTTGAAGGGGTGCAAGGCAGATATCATGGAAGAGAAACTTTTTCGCTTCGCTAAGGACTTAGGAATTATAGAAGAGCTTGATAAGTATCCCTATGAGGTTTCTGGAGGTCAACAACAGCGGGCTGCTGCATGTCGTGCTTTAATTACCAATCCTAAGATGATACTTGCTGATGAACCTACCGGCAATCTTGATTCTAAATCAGGCAAAGATCTGCTGACTCTTTTAAGCTTTATCAACCAAGAGTACAAAGCAACTATTTTAATGGTGACCCATGATGTATTTGCCGCCAGTTATTGCCAAAAGATTTTATTTATTCGTGATGGGGAAATCTACAATGAATTGTATGCAGGAGATAGCAAAAAGAAATTTTTTGATGCCATCATAGAAGTAATGAGTGTTCTTGGGGGGGAGGGAAAATGAAACTTACCACATTAGCCCTTCGAAATATAAGGCAAAGTTTTTCAAAATATATGATGTATTTCTTCTCACTAAGTTTCAGTGTTTTTACAGCCTATTCTTTTCTTGCCTTGATGCAGAATCACCAAGTAATCATGGCCTTTACCCATGATAATAGATACAAATCGATGTTAGCTAGTTTCGGTGTAATCATCATGGTGTTTGTGATGTTCTTTTTAATAAGCTCTAATAATAGCTTTATTAAGGCAAGGAAAAAGGAAATTTCAACTTATGCTTTGTTTGGGATGACAAATAGCAAGATAGGTAAATTACTTTTTATAGAAACCATGATGGTTGGTTTTACAGCTCTTGTTATAGGAATTGGGGCGGGAATATTTTTTTCAAAATTAACGGCAATGGTTTTGTTGGATATTTCTTTGGCGGCTTTTACTGGAGATATAAATTTTAGTTTGGATTTAAAGGCGATTTATATAACTGTGTTATTATTCTTAACAATATTTTCTCTTATGGGTTTATCGGGACTGTGGGTAATTTGTAGGTTTGAACTGGTGGATCTATTTAAAGGAGAGAAGGTATCTGAGGGAAAGTCAAAGGGATCTATTACCCTATTGATTTTATCAGTTTTATTCATAGGCGCTGGGTATTATCTAGCCTCTAGTAGTAATCCACAAAGGGTGGTAATGGCGGCGATACCTATTCTAATTCTTGTTATTGTAGGAACTTATCTTTTCTTTTGGGGGGGTCTGCCAAAGGTATTGCATCTGGTAAAAAGTGATAAGAACAATTATTATAAAGGCGTGAACTTGATAGCAACATCAGCTTTTTCTCATAGGATGAAGTCTATAGCCTCTGTTATGGCTACCATCGCTGTCTTATCGGCAGTAGCCACCACTGCCATTGCAACTGGATTTACTCTTTATCGAAACATAGAAAAAAACACCTATGATATGGTTGGCTATGACATGTATTTTTATGGGGGGCAGGAAGAACTGCTGAAGGAGGTTTATGATGCCTTTGAAAGATATAATATTGCTGGTATAGAAAGTTATACTACCGAAAGATATCAGGCAGTTCCTCAGATGCAAACCATTATGATAGAGGGACGAGCGTATCTTTCAAGTGAGAATGATTATTTTCGAGTGTATTCTGAATCCGTTTATAACAAACTAATTTCTTTGTCAAGAAGCCAATTAAAGGTACTTCAAATCAATCCCGGTGAAGCAGTATATATACAGGCTTTTAATACTGTATCCAATAGCAGTAAAATCATTGAAAAAGCAGTTCTTGGAGAAAATTTGACTTTTTCTGATAGAGAAGTAAAGATTAACGCTGTATTAAATTCCAGCACATTATCCTTTGGGGCAATGCATATTATTGTCTTAAATGATAATGAATTTGCAGCACTCCTCCAACAAGGGGATATTACAAATAGGAAAGAAAGCGGCGAACCCTATGATCAGGTAAGTGTTTTTAGATATATAGATCCTCTGCAAAACCATGATTTTCATGGTGCATTAGGAGAACTTTTAAGGGGAAGGGTAGGAAGCTATAGGATCGCCTACCATCATTATGTGGAATCACTGGAGATCTTCGGGCTAGTATGCTTTATTGGTTTCTTTATGAGTGGGGTATTTATGTTGATGACGGCAAGTCTTTTATATTTTAAACAGGTCATGGCGGCAGAAGAGGAACGTCATCAGTATAAAATGCTTAGGAAGATCGGTATGGATAGTGAAACTGAGAAAAGGGTAATTGCTAAGAGATTGCTGCCGGTTTTTTTGATACCTCTTTTACTGGGGATTCTCCACAGTATATTTGCTATGAAGGCGGCAGATACTATGGTGTTTTCTAATATGATAGCGGTGGACAATTCTTACCTTGCCGTGCTTGCCTTTTCTGCTGTGATGTATGGTGCTTATGGCATTGTATACGGCATATTCTATTTTATTACAAAGGGGCAGTATAGCAAAATCCTCCGATAGAAAATTGCATTAAAGTCTTAGGACAACAAAGATAAATACTATATTTTACACTTCTTTACTAAAATATTTGCTTGTATAGAGATCAAACACTATATACTGGAAGTAAATGCAGCTATAATTCAGAGGAATAAAAACGCCCCCTGAATTATAGCTTATTTTATTTTTATAGAAAGCAATTTAATTTGTAGATGAATAATGAAAATTGCTAAAATTACTGCTCCCAGCAAGTCTAGAAGTGGGTGTAGAAAGGCACCTGTAAGAAAAATAATGAATGCAGTTTGCACAAGCAAACAAATACTTAATGCTATGATGGAGCCCAATTTCATTGCAAACACTTTATCCTGAAAACTAAAGGGATAAATTTTAAGCCAAATATCTTCTCTTAAACGAAGCCACAAGGATAATAAAAAGTCTCCAAGAATATAGGCAGTAAATACAATACCTATAGCACTGACTTTTTTTATATCCTCCATATCTGTTACCCACAAATATCTACGAGATAGATATTCTCCTGCAAAAATAGCTGTCATAATTTTTATCAGTAAAGACAGATTTCCTTGTCCCCTTTGCAGGACCCTAAAGTAGAGAAGTAGTAGAGATCCTTTCTTAGTAAAGGGGATTTGTTTTCTACCACTAAGAAAAGAGAAGGTTTTTTTTCTGGTGTTTTTCTTCTCTCTAGAACTTTCTCCTAAAAAAAACTGTAAATGCTGCACCCTTGTGTTGACATCTTTACTAATTAACCTCTGCCAATCAATAGAAACTTTATCTTTTATAATAAGGGACAGGATAAATAGTATCAACAACAAGATAAATAAAGTGATGAGTAGAGGTAAATTCAGCGTTTCTAGAGAATGTTTAGATATTGAATAGCCTAGAAGAAAAATAGAAAATCCAGAAAGCATCTGTTGTACTATTCTTCTTTTCCATTTTCCTCGTTGGTTTTCTACAATAAATTTAAAGTTCATTAGGCTCAGCTTAAATAAGGTGCCACAAAGCCATACAGCTATATAGATTTTTCTATCCATAGAATAATGGTATCTATAAAATAAATACCCAAAACTCCAAAAAAGTGTCCATACCCCTGTATAAAGCAACATACTAGCTCTATGGGAATATTTAAGAAATGCTTTTCCAATAATATTTAATGGAGAAAAAAACACTTCATCGGCTTCTTTTAGATACCCCCTCAGTTGACCCTGTACTAAACTTACTACTACTAACAGATCTATGGAGATTTTCCACAAAGTATTATTTTCCTTTAAAAACCCACTTAATACCAAGGGATAAACAGCATAGCTTGCTAAGCCCAGCAGTAGTATTGTATAGATAAGAATAACCCAATCCACCTGAAAGCGAATAAAACGATAATGCAATTTAAGTAAATGTTTTATTCTTTTTTTCCAAATACCTAGAACAGCATTCATGCTTGATCCTCCACCAACTGATCATATATATCACTCAAGCTTCCCTGAGGTAGATTTGTTTGTTTCCTCAATGCTTCTAAAGTTCCAAGGGTTACTACTTTTCCCTGATTAAATAATATAAAACGATCACAAATTTTCTCTGCTGTATCTAAAACATGGGTACACATCAAAACACCTGCCCCCTCGTTTTTTTTATGTTGAATCATGTCAATAAAAGCACGAATTGCTTTAGGATCTAACCCCACGAAGGGTTCATCGACAATATAAATAGAGGGTGCATAAAGAAAAGCACACATAATCATGACTTTTTGTCGCATACCTTTGGAAAAAGCATTAGGAAAATGATGCTGTTTGTCTTCTAGCCAAAAGGTTTTTAGTAACTGTTTTTTTCTTTCTTCAAAGACTTCTGGATTCACCCCATGGGACATAGCAGTAAACTCTAAGTGTTCTAGCAAAGTAAGCTCATCATACAGTAGGGGGATTTCTGGTATATATGCAATTTTTTCATTCATTTGACTTAAAGATTTCTTTATACTTACTCCATCAATGATTACTTCGCCAGAAAGAATTGGTAGAATACCTAAGATGCTTTTAATGATCGTTGTTTTTCCAGCACCGTTGGGGCCAATTAAACCAACAATTTCTTCATTTTGTACATTAAAGGAAACCTGTTTAAGAATAACTTCACTATCATATCCAGCGGATACTGACTTCAATTCCAGCAAATTCATCATCTCACCTCCGTTTGTTTTATTAACTACCCACTATCTATAATTCCCGTTTTCTGTAAATTAAAAAGGAAATGTTTATTGAGATGAAAGTAATGATAGCTGCTATTGCTAAAAATAAGCTTCCTAAAAGCATAGCTGAGTGACCTGGTGCTAAACTTATCATCATCTTTGCTATAGGATGATGAGGATTACCTACAATCAAAGGTATTAAACTACTGGGACCGAAGAAAAATAGAAAAAAGATAAACATATTAAAGTACTTGGTTTTAATATAACCAAATTTGAAGTAAAAAGGGAGATAGAAGGCTATCAGTAACCATGTACTAAAAAGTCCCATAATGATATCGCCGTAGGTAATCATGTGAATTTTCCCTAAAAGCAGTCTAGATAAAATACTTCCTAGTAGCATCATCATAAAAAGATTAATGATAGAAAATAGGATAGCGGAAATATACTTTGCAGTGACAATTTCTCTTCTACTGATAGGGAGACTATTGAATATGATCTCTGTTTTATTTTTATCATCATTAGCACATCCCGTTTGAATAAAAATATAAGTAGTTGCCACTATCCCCATAATATAAGCCGTAGGTGCTAAGCCTCCCCCGCCTCTGCCAAAGACAAAGAAAATAAACATGCCATATAATATTGCAAATAAAAAAGATTTTTTTTGTATAATTGCTTCTTTGAAAATTAAACTAAACATTGATTTTCCCCCTTACTGTGTAAACCATGATATCCTCTAATGTCGGTATTTCGTAAATAACAGAATCTTTTAAAACACTTTTTTTAATTACTTCTTTCTTTACTAAGGCCTCAAATCCGAAGTTATGCTGTTTTAATCCGATAAACTGGTTTATAATATTCTCTGTTAAGGCACTTGTATCTCCTTTAATAATTTGATAGGATTCGATGATTTCGTCCTTTGCTTGACTAAAGACTAGTTTTCCATCGTTGATAAAGGTGATATAATCCGCAATTTTATCTAAATCTTTTGTAATATGTGTAGAAAATAGAATGCTTTTTCTTTCATCCTGAATAACCTCATAGAGCATATCCAGTAGCTCGCTTCTGACAATAGGGTCCAAACCAGAAGTAGGCTCATCCATAATGATAAGCTCAGCATCGTGAGATAAAGCCAGTGCTAAAGAATACTTCATCTTCATTCCTTTAGATAATTCTTTTACTTTCAATTTTAAAGATAAATTAAATTGTTTCATATATTTTTCAAAAATAGTTTCATTCCAATTTTTATAAAAAGGAGCAATGATTTTTTTCATCTCATTTAAGGTAAGTTCCTCATAAAAATAATTCTCGTCATAGACAAAACCTATTTTTTCTTTAATTTCCTTTTCGTACTTGAGATGATCTTTGCCAAAGATTTCAATTTTTCCTGCATCCGTCTTTATCAGATTCATAATAGCTTTAATAGTGGTGCTCTTACCTGCACCATTAGGTCCTATAAACCCCATAATATATCCAGGCTCTAGAGAAAAGTTTATTCCTTTTAAGGAAAATCCATCATAACTTTTGCACAAATTCTTCACTTCTAAAATATTTTCCATTACTACTCAACCTCCCTATATAGTATCGCCAGCATAGACTGTAACTCTTCTTCCTCAAGACCTAAAAACCTACTTTCTTTCACAACTGCTATTAGTTTCTCTTCGATGATTTTAAGCTTTTTTTCTCGTAAAAGCTCTTTGTTCTGAGGAGCTACGAAGGAACCCTTGCCAGCTACTGTTTCAATAAAACCTTCTTTCTCTAGTTCTTCATAGGCTCTTTTTGTGGTGATAACACTGATCTGTAGGTTTTTAGCTAGATTTCTAATAGAGGGGAGAGGCTCACCTTCCTGAATTTCCCCCTTCAAAATCATGGCTTTTACTTGATTAAGAATTTGTTCATAAATAGGTTCTTGGGATGCATTGGAGATAATTATTTTCATTGGATCCCCTCCGTATATACTGTATATATATTATATATACAGTATATACGGAGGCTTGTCAAGTTATTTATGAAAAAATTTTTAACAAAAGTAAATGAATAAAAAAAGAAACTAAAACCCATCAGGAGGTCTTAATTTCTTTTGTTTAGTACATATGCATATTTTCACTAAGGAGTGATTTGATTCTTCCGTAAAGATTAGGTGTTACTTATGTTGCTGTTCTTGATTTAAAACCCAGCTTGATTGTTGATTAGCATGAGACATTTGTTCTGTTGGACTAATATAGGGTTGTGCCCAATCTTTCTTTAAGATAAGGGCTGTTAATGAGTCATGGGCAGTGACCTTCTGGGTTAATAAACCAGCAATAAACTGTCTTACTTCAGGGGTAGTGGCACGTAAGTTTGCTGCTAGATAAGTATTTGCTGCACTTTTCATAGCTAGATCTGTGCTTAAGGCAATTATCTGATCATTTAGTTTTATATCTGTCATCCCCATCAAGTTCCTTAATATTAAGCCCATCAGTGCACCCCCTTGATGATATTGTTTTCATTAATAAATTGTTGCATACTTTTTATTTTGCCTTCGCTGATTTGGATAAATGAATCTAATAGATTTTTCAACTCAGTATCCTGAACCAATTCTCTAACAGCCTTAGCATCCGCAAGGCTAACTGTCTCCATTGAAAGTAACGATGTTAAATCTAACATTTCTGATGTTGTTATTTGGCGCATTGCTTATCCCTCCTAATGATTCTTAATAAATATTATTATCCAGAAGAAAGAAAGTTATAGAGGTATATTATGGATTCATTACAATAAACAAACACTTTATGACAGATCAGCGAAAGTATCTATTTTACTGACCTTATAGGCTAACAAATAATATGTAAAGAAAAAGGGCAAACCTAAATAATACTCCCAGCGAAGAGGTTCAAAAATATCAAACCAATGAAACAAGGGTTCTACTACAAAAACAACAAATAGGGAAAAAAATACTGCTTTTAAGTAAGGAGAGAGTTTAGGTTTGAATTGAATCAACAACATTGTTGTAACTGGAATAATGCTAAACCCCCAAGGTATATAAAAAGTATGATGGTGATGGGAGGGAGGCAAATTATAATGCCATAATCTAAAAAGAACTCCCATGGAATCGAAAAAAATTTTTATAGAAGCTATAAAAAGACCTGCCAGCAAAAGTCGTCCAGTACTTTCTTTTTTACGCAAAATGAGCCATATTATCCATGGAAGTACTAAGAATATTACAGAAATCCAAATTTTCATCATTTATATGCCTCCTAAGTCTATTCATAGTTTCTCCATAATTAAGGGTATTATTTTAAGATTTTTTTGAGAAAATATTTATTAAGTTTATTCGTTTGATGGATATATTTAGATAGGTAGAAAAGGTGTGATAAATTGAATTCTTTTCAACTACTTTTTGATATAGTACATCTCAAAAAAAATAAAGAACTAAGTTTGCCGCAAACACAAGAAACTTTCAAAGCATTCGTGGATGCGATTTTTCCCAGGACCCATGAAGAATCCAGTGGGGGACTGGATTTACATACTGAAGAATTTCTAATCTGGGTGCTGGATCATCTTCTATCACTAACGATTTTTAAGAAAAATGTGAATATTCCAATGGCTAATGTAACTGCTGAAATGCTTAATATAGCTGCAAAACAGCTAATTGATAAGGGAGAAAATAAAAAGCCTGTAACCCCCGATATAATACAGGAAAAAGGTGTTTTTGCAGCCCTTGCTCCAAGTGACCGTTTCCGTGCTATTTCTCTCTTGGAGGAGCTTCGGTTAAATCTTGAAAGTTTGCCCATTCCTTTTTGGAATAATTCTGGCGTTGTACTTGCTATCACAACTGTACTAACCCTGTTGAGTACCTTTGGACACTATTCTGAATGGTGTGCATATGACTCAACAAAATTGGAAACAGCAGAGAATCGTATAATACAAGAATTTCCTGCAACTTGGAAAGAGGTGGGTTATCCTGGTCCATCTAAGGGCTATCGTGCCCTTCGGGGTTATTTACTTGAGTAATCTAAAATAGGAAGGGTGCAAATGATGCATGAAATAGACGTTATAGTTATCGGAGCAGGTGGAGGAGGTCCTGTTGTTGCCAAAGAACTTGGGGAAACAGGAATAAAAGTGTTGTTGCTTGAGGCTGGACCCTGGTATGGACATAAAAAATGGCCTCATCCAAATCGGGAACAAGGTGCTATAAGTGATTCAAATCCAGATAACTTAAGTCATGAGATTCTGGAAAAGCATTTTACCGATTATGAAGATGACATGAATAACACTATATCAGGAAAATTTCGTTGGGGTCCTGCTGATAGAAGTAAACCTCCTTGGTTTCGAAACATTCCTCAAGGGGGTTTTTCTTGGCAGAATTCTGGGGTTGGGGGAACGACACTCCATTACTTTGCCAATTCCCCCAGAGCTTTACCCATTGCAGTGGATAAAGTCTGGCCTATTTCTTATCGTGAATTGATGCCATATTACGAAAAAGTTGAAGCTACCCTTCCTGTTTCGATTGCACCAATGACAACTAAGGAAGAACTGTTTTTTTATGGTGCTAGAAAAGCTGGTTGGTCACTTTTAAAAACCCTTAATATAACTAGTCCTGGTTATCAGCCCCAACAAAATGCCATATTACCACCAGACCCAAATATAAACGATCTAAATTATAAGTTTGACGGCAAGAACCTAGGTTGTACCCTTAGCGGTCATTGTATTAATGGCTGTCATGTTGGGCCAACAATCGAAAAAGTAGCGAAACGTTCAACCATGGTGAGTTATATTCCCCTTGCTCTTAAAACTGGAAATGTGGAAATTCAACCAAATACCTTCGTCACTAAAATATTGACAGAAAGCGATAAAAAAGGTCTTAAGGCGATTGGCGTCCGGTGTAAAAATACATGGACAGGGGAAATCTCTGAATTCAAGGCAAAAGCAGTAGTCATGGCAGCAGGCAGTATAGAAACACCTCGACTTTGGATGAACTCAAAGCTACCTGATAATCCGTGGGTGGGAAAGGGGCTGACCAATCATTGGTATGATACTATTTCTGGAATATTTGATGAGAAGGTTTTGTTGAAAATATTAGGTGTCCCTAGTGTAGAACCTTATGTTGGACAAACTTCAGCAGCAAGATTTGTTTATCCTGGGCTTGGCGTAATTCAGGGAGTTGGTCTTAGTCCAGGATTAAGTGCTGCATTGCTGTATGCTTTAAGCAGAGACTACAACTTTTTGCGTAAACCTTACCCAGATGAGCCTTGGGATGTTAGAGGCAGAGTAGTAGGTGCAGAACTTAAAGAATATATGCTGGAATATCCAAGAACCTTAAGTGTATTAATTCTTACTGATGATGAAGTAAATCAAAATAATGGAGTTACACTTGATCCTATCTTAAAGGATGAATATGGTCATATACCTATAATTAAGTACCAACCAAGTAAAAAAGATAAAGAAAAGAGGGATAGGCTGGCTGTCATTGCTGCTGATATGTTAAAGAAAGCAGGAGCTAAAAAAATTCTGCGTTCCGATGCCCTATCTAATTTACTTGCTCATATCGAAAGCACAATGCGTATGGGATATGTTATAGATACTGATTGTGAAGCCTATCAAGTAAAAAGGCTATTTGTAGCGGATAATAGCGCACACTACAACTGCTTAGGGGGATCAAATCCTACACTTACAACCCAAGCTTTAGCCACTCGTACGGCAGAAAAAATAGTCAAGAAGTATTTTAGCTAAAAGATGCTTCCACATAAAATAACCTCTACCTATTATAAAAGTAGAGGTTGGGTATTATTGCATACTAAATTATTCTACATTGCTGCTTTAAACAGATCTATGATATCTTCAACTGTACCCTGTCTTGGATTTACTAAAGCTGTTAGATCTTTTAGTGCATTTTGGGACATTTGCTGGATATCCTTTTCTTGAACACCCATTTCCGCTAATCCATTGGGCATTTTAAAATCATACCGCATCTTTAATAGGGAAGCTATAATTTTATCAAGAGCTTGAGATTTTTTATCTGCTGTAATATTCATAGCTTCAGCGATCTTTATTATTCTTTCATCTGGTATAGATACAGCATTATACTCTAGTACAAACGGCAATAAAACGGCATCGTAGTTTCCATGATATTCATTATAAAAACCGCCTAATTGATGGGCCAAGGAATGAGCATATCCCAAGCCGGAATTATTTAAGGTCATTCCTGTCATCATACTGGCAAACATCATCTTCTCCCTTGCTTCTAAATCGTTCCCATTCTCATAGGCTCTAGGTAGGTATTCAATAGCAATTTTTAAAGCATGGAGAGCCAGACCATCGGTTATAGGAGAAGCTTCAGTACATAAAAATGATTCAATTGCCTGGGTTATAACGTCAAATCCCACCCCCGCCGTTAATTCTTTAGGCATGGATGCCATGAACATAGGATCATTCACCGACATAATGGGCATCATATTCGGTGAACCCATCAGCATTTTTACTTTTCTGGAATTGTCGGTTATTACAGTAAACATTGTCACCTCAGCACCAGACCCTGAAGTAGTATTAATACAGATCAAAGGAATCATAGGCTTGGTGACCTTCTTCCAACCTTCATAATCAGTGATGGAACCACCGTTGGTAGCTACGGTGGCTATGGCTTTTGCACAATCATGATTTGTTCCACCACCAATGGATATTAGAAAATCGTAGTCTCTTGCAAGTACATTCAGCTTATTTGGAAAGTATTTTAATCCATCTTCAACGAAGGACACCGTTGGGTTAGAATGAAGTACCCCATCAAATATGTCATAGGAAATAAATAAGGATTTCAAGATTCTTTCGATCATTTCAACATAGCCTAAAGATATCATGTTTTTGTCAGTAACAATTAATGTTTTTTTAATCTTTAAATGCTTTATCTCATCCGGAAGATCCTTAATAGCACCAACGCCAACGAGATTAGTTTTAGGCATATAAAAATTGTGGGTATTTTCTGCCATGCTATATTCCTCCTACTATAAAAGGTGTATAAAATATATAGATAAGCAAGTTCAAACTTTAATTTTGATATACAGGGTCTACGGTTTCTCCCCAAAACCGTGGGCTACAAATGTAGCCCTTAGTATATCAAAATTAAGTCCTGATGTTGTTTATCTATAGTATCTACTATAAATAAATATCCTATCCAAAGGAATGTTGTCATCTTAATACCTCTGCTTCCCCGATGTTTAGCCTTAGCTGGAGGCGTTGATTATTTTATTATTAAGCTTCTTATATTTTGATCAGTATTTTCTACTTTTGCATCTACTTTGACATTTACATCAATGTCAGGGAAAACATCCTCCCATTGATCCTCAAGTTCAGTTTGCCATAATCTTGTATGCTTTCTATAAAAGGCAAAACCAAATCCAAATATATCTGATTGAAGCTCTTTTTGACTCTTTTTTAACGCAGCTTCGATATCTGAATGTATGCTTTCGGAAAGTTTCATTTCCATGATATTGATGTCTTCAGGCAGCAATATATTGGAACCTTTGCTACTATAATACTTTCTTAATTCAGCATTTACTTTTACTGCAATATTGATAACTGGTTTGCCATTGTCTATTTCAGCACTTACTTTGCTGTTTGATCTATCTATATGGTAATAGAGTATATCCTGTAGATCAGTGGTATTTGATTCTTCGGATACTTTGTAAGCACGGGTATCCTTTCCTGTGATCCACGAAAATCCAAAACTTTCTTTTTCATTAAGCCATCCTACAAATTCACCTTTTTTAAAAACAGCAAGATTTGAGGGTCTTTGAGCTGCTTCGTTTTTCTCCAACTGTAGTTTGGGATCGACTGTAATGATACGTGGTGCTGTAGCTTGTATTCCAGGGACAGCCAGCATCGCTGTAAAATCTTGGATTGAAACAGGGAAGATGACACCTGTGTCCTTGGAGAGAACAATTGAATTATAGATTTGTTCACTGGAGGGTATTGGGTGATTAACGTCAAAGGTATTGATTGTGTCCTCAGCTTTGCCTGATGCGATGACAAGATAGGTAGTATCTCGTATAGCTGGTGTGCGGTTGAAGAACTCTATTAAATCCACCATAATATGCTTTGCTGCTTCTTCACCAACAACAATGACTTTTAAATAACCCCAAAATAAATACTTAGAAGTTCTATCTCTAAGTTTTGATAAAGCACCAAATATTGTGTTATCTGTAATTGAATAGATAACACCGTTTTGTGTCGAAGAACCTTGGGAGGCTTCTTCATTGCTGTCTTGTTTTGTTATAGGAATATATTGAATTGTTACTGTAATTTCATTGGAATCTTTATTATAATCAATCCCCAAAGTGGCGAGCTGTATCATATTTTCATATTCTATATAATCCCAGCAACCTTGTAAGATGAGTAGAAAGAATATAAGCAGTGCTAAAAAAGTATGTTTTTTCTTCATAATTAAACCCTTTCAGTTCTTTTGTTTTTTTATAATCCATAGGAAATTCTATACTTGATCATCCTTTGAATTTTTCAATGGAAGACCTTGTCCTAAATATGCTAATAGAAGTAAGAAGCAGGACAAACACAGAAAAGGGTAAAATGATATAGTTTGCCAACAGGACTGCAAGGAAATAGGCCTTATTATAGGAACTTAACCATACTGCAGGGATAAATGTCATGATGGCTGTTATGAACAACAATAACAGGGGTTTTTTGTTGTAAATTTTTTTTGCAGATGTCCATGCACAGTATATACACATTGTGATTTTACCAATAGCAATAATTTGATAGCTTGCGAAAATAAATATTTCTAATCCCTGCAAAAAATTTCCCATTTTTATAATTCTAGCTGCATTCACTCCTCCAAATGCTACACCTTTTGCAAGTTCAGGGCTCATCACTCCTATGATTACGAATATTGCTGAAGAAATAACAACAGCACTTAGGGCTATTCCCTGTACAACCCACATGTAGTGTTTTGCAGGACTAGGTATAAAGCGTACTAAAATCATTAAAATCAGTAAACATTCAGATGCGGCTCCTATCATAAATAGGGTTCCTTTCAAGAACCCAGTGAAGGGCATATTAAATACAGGAATAATATATTCGATTTTAAAAAAATTTGGAAATGCAAAGATAAAGGCAGCAAAATAATTAACAACACCTAATACAGCTAGTATTTCAGTCAATCTTGCAAAGGATTGAATTTCACCATATGAAAACATTGCCCCAAGTAATACTAATAACATCATGGTAACCCAAACAGGGGTATACTGTAAGAAAAACACATTAAGCATTTGTGTAAACATATTTAGCTGTGCAACTGCTACTGCAATATTTACTAAAATAAATGCTATACTCACAGTCTTGGCTAAAAACTTTCCCAATCCTCTTTCTAAAATATCGAAAATCGTACTTTGGGGATAGCGGTTACTAAGATATAAAATCCACATTGCAAAAGGGATGATTAATAAAGCCCCCAATAAACCTGCTACCCAGGCAGATCTATCTACATAATCATCAATCCATGTATGGCTGTATACGATATTGCCTATAACCCCAATAAAACATAAAAAAATAACTTGCTCTCTTGTAAGTTTGATATTCTCTGGCATAAATGATCATTCTCCCTCATGCTTCTTATTATTTATTCTGGTGGGGTTATAAGGAGCCAACATGTTTAAGCGTTTTTTTAGAACCCTTATAGGGGCACGTATAAAAGTATCCTTCATGCCTTCAAGGTCAAAGGGTACTAAAGGATATAAATAAGGGACACCAAAGGATTCTAGAGATACTGCGTGCCAAAGGATAATGGCAATACCACTAATTAATCCAAACATGCCAAATAATCCCGCCAGTAGAATGAGAAAAAGATTGATCAGCCTTGAGGGTATTACCATAACTGTGGTGGCAATGGCATAGGCTGATATGGCTGAAATAGCCACTACGATAATAACCGAGGAACTTACATAACCAGCAGTCACAGCAGCATCTCCTATCACCAAAGCTGCCAACACCCCTATGAAAAAACCCACTGCCCCTGACATACGTATAGATGCCTCACGGATGACGGTAATGGCAAATGACAGGATCAGCAGCTCTACAACAGAAGGTAAGGGGACACCTTCCCTTCCTGCCGCTATATTTATGGCAAGGGGAGGAGGTACGATGGCATGATTATAGGCTACGAATGACAGATATAAAGGTGAAACAATTATAGATAATAAAAAAGCTATATACCGGGTACTTCTTAAATAAGAAGAAACAATACTTCCTTCAGTATAATCATCCATTGTTTTAAAATTATCCCAAAACAATCCTGGTCCTATAAGGACAAAAGGGGTATTATTACATAGAATAGCAAAGTACCCGTCTGACAGGGATTTTGCTACCATATCAGGACGTTGGGTTTGTCTCCATTTAGGAAAGATAGATAAGGGTTTATCTTCTATCAATTCTGCTAAAGCCCCTAAATCATTGATCATATCTATCTCTATACTTTTTAAACGCTGTCTAGCTTCCTCAACAATTGTTGTATTAGCAATATCTTTCATCCATAGCAACTTTACTTCTGTACGAGAGAGGGTACCTATCGTAAAGCTTTCAAAACATAGATCAGGAGTTGGAAGTCTTTTAATAACCATACTGATATTGGTTTGTAGATCTTCTATAAAGGACTCCTTTGCTCCAAATACCACTACTTCATTATCAGGTTTTTCTATAGGACGTTGTTCTATTTTACGGCTTCCTATAATAAAAGCAGTAGCTATCCCATCAACGAAAAGCACCGTTGATCCGATGAAAAGATTATCTACAATCTGTTTCATTTCAGTGGTTCTTTCTATATCTGATGTATAGATAAACTTTGATTGTATTTGTGTAAGGATATCATCGAAGTCCGTATTTAAACCAAATTCTCCCCGAAGAAGAGGTTCTATGACTTGTCTGCTCACTAATTGGTTGTCGGTGATGCTGGCTATGTAAACCACGCCTATTTGTACTTTGCCATTTAAAACCGCATACTTTCCTTCAATAAGACCTATATCCTTTCCAATAAGACTATTTAAAAATTCGAAATTTTTATCAATATTTGGAAAGATACTCATTTCAAGGAGTTGAGAAGGCAGTGTTGTTGAATATTTACTTTTATTATTAGTGTTTGTGCTTTGATTCTCCATGGCTGTTACTTTTTTCGGTTTTTTAGGCATTCTCATCTTTACTCTCCAAATAAATGACATAATATGCTTTCATAATAGTATTAGAGTTGCTTTGAATTTTTATACAGAAACACACGAATCCATTGTATTTAGCGCCTTGTTAGACTGCTGCATACTATGTGCTGTATAGCAAAATTCTTTGATAGAAAATTGCATCAAAGTTTTAGGACAATAAAGATAAATACTATATTTTGGCTTTCAGTATACTGATAAAATGTTTGTATAGGAAAAAGATCAAGCAAGATACCCTCAAAGTAAAATGAACTACAATTTAGGGAGAGTAAAAGCTTCTCCTGAATTGTAGTTCATTTATTATTTTTATAGAAAGTAATGTATAATAGATATTGATATGATACTTCAACTTTGAAGAAATTTTGTTATTATTATTGACAAGATTCAAAAAACATGATAATTTAAGTATTAATAAATTAAAATAAGTATTAATAAATTAAAATCGAATTTAGTTTATTGATACTTAAATTACATAAAATTAAATAATCTAAAAACAGTGATAGGGATAAGTAAACAAATACAGATGTCTTAAAGAGAGTGGGGAAAGGTGAAAACCCATAGACTATGGTTGTTGAATACACCCTGGAGTTGCAGGCTGAAATCTAAGGAGACTAAGCCCAGCCGGTTAAATGCCGTTATATAAATGAGATATAAATTTGGATGGTACCGCGAACAGATTATTCGCTCCAGTGGGGGAGAATAGTTTGTTTTTTTTATATTTGGGAGACATCTAAAAGGGGGGATGATGTAAATATCTATTAAAGAAAGTATAATTCATAACTTATAAACAAAGAAAGGATGGATTCTTCTTGAGCCAACAAGCGAATAAAGACTTCAATGAGATAGAAAAAGATGCTCAGGAGCTATTAGAGGAAAAAGATGCGGATATGCGCATTAGAAATTACGATGGTTTTTTAAGTATAGGTGTAGTGATCCTTTTAGTAGGATGGACAGCTTTCCAGCTATATTTTAATACTTTAGGGGTGATGGATGCCATTACCTTAAGAGCTTATCATGCGATGTTCTTATTACTATTTACTTTTTTATTTTATCCAGCTTATAGTGCAGAGAAAAGGATAAGAAATTTTCCACCTGTTCAAGATGTTTTGTTAATACTTTTAACTGTATTTGTTTTTGGCTATTTGATTTTAAACTATCCGAGGGTAGCTATGTCAGGTGGTTTTTTAAATGAGACTGATTTAATTATAGCAGGGATAGGTATGATCGTAGTACTAGAGGCAGGAAGAAGAACAAGTAAAAATTTAGCTGTTTTAGCAGTAATTTTTTTATTGTTTAATTGGTTTGGAAAATTTGTCTCAGGTCCCTTAGGACATTCTGGATTTACCTTAAGAAGAGTGTTGAGCCATATGTTTTGGGGAAGTCAAGGAATCTTTGGTGTAGGGATAGGTGTTAGTGCTACCTATATATTTACCTTTGTTATTTTTGGAAGTTTTTTAAAGTATAGCGGTTTTAGCCAGTTTATTAATGATATTGCACTAACTTTGGTAGGACGTTCTCCGGGAGGTCCAGCAAAGGTTGCGGTACTTGCAAGTGCTCTTTTGGGAATGATGAATGGCAGTGCTATTGCTAATGTGGCCACCACTGGTACTATTACAATACCCCTAATGAAAAGAACAGGATACAAAGCTGAGTTTGCAGCAGCAGTAGAGGCAGTAGCATCTACTGGAGGACAATTTGCCCCACCGATTATGGGTGCTGTAGGATTTGTCATGGCGGAATTTTTAGGAATAAATTATACGCAAGTGATGCTTGCTGCCTTTTTACCAGCTTTTTTATATTACTTAGGTATTCTAGTTTCTGTTCACTTTGAAGCAAAAAAACTAGGACTGAAAGGTCTTTCAAAAGAAAATATACCAATTGCTTTAGATGTGATAAAAGAAAGAGGTCATTTAATTATCCCTCTGGTGATTTTAATGGGAATGATGATGTTGGGATATACA
The DNA here is from genome assembly GCF_001042715.1 of Clostridium aceticum. Classification (NCBI taxonomy): domain Bacteria; kingdom Bacillati; phylum Bacillota; class Clostridia; order Peptostreptococcales; family Natronincolaceae; genus Andreesenella; species Andreesenella acetica. The sequence goes on from NZ_CP009687.1 coordinate 1,298,913, forward strand.
CCACTGTTTGCAGCAGTTGCTGCTATCTTCTCTACATTAATATCATCTTCCTTTAGAAAAGAAACTAGAATGGATTTAAAGACCATTATAGTAGCCACAGCAGAAGGAGCCAGAGGTGCTATTGGAGTAGGTGTATCATGTGTATTGATTGGTCTTATTATTGGAACGGTTTCTTTAACTAGCTTGGGACTAAACTTTGGTTATGTGGTTTTAGAAGTTGTAGGGGAAGGACAACTTTTCTTAGGTGGATTTATGGTAATGATTATGAGCATAATTTTAGGCATGGGGGTTCCAGGCGTAGCCGCATATGTTATTGTGGCAGCAGTAGCAGTACCTGTACTGATCAATGTAGGTGCGACACCAATGGCTGCACATATGTTTTGTCTAATCTATGCTTGTTTATCTAACATTACGCCACCAGTGGCTATGAGTTCTTATGTAGCAGCAGGTATAGCAAAATCTAACCAAACAAAGACATCATTGATTGCTATCAAGTTAGGTATTACGGGATTTATTCTTCCTTTCTTTTTCTTAAATAATCCTCTTTTATTGTTTGGCAGTGTTGAGAATGTATCTTTGTTATTGACGATTAGAACATTAATTACTGCTTCTATTGGGGTGATTTGTTTAGCAGCAGGTACAGAAGGAGTGTTGATTAAAGAATGTTCTAGGATTACTAGAGTCTTACTTATTATTGTTGGGCTTTTAGCGATTGATCCAAAGTTACAGACAGATATTTTAGGAATGATACTATTAATAACCATCACTGTTATACAAATGAGAAGTAAAGAGCATGCTTTAACAGTTTAATATAGTAAAAACTAAACTTTAATATAGATGTTCTACGATTTCCTTTAGAACTAAGAGCTACATAAGGTAGCTGTTACCTACTAAAGTTTAAAAGAGCATGTCTATATAGAGTACATTAGCGTTAACTTAAGCCATGATTTGTCATCCTGAAGGAGCAAAGGGAAGTCGAAGGATCTTAAAATTCTTCGTTATTCTAAGATCCTTCGCTATGCTCAGGATGACAAACCCAGAGGGGTTTTAGTAATAATTGGATTAAGTTAACGCCTATGATATAGAATATAAATTAAATGAAATAGGGGGAAATGTTAAATGAAGAAAGTATTATTATTAATCTTAGCATCTTTAATGATTTTATCAGGATGTACTACAAAAACAAATGAAAATATGGCTGAAAATGAGGCTGGTGAAAAAGAAACAGTAACAATTAATATTCCAACTGCAGCAACTACGGGAGCACTTTATCCATTAGGCTCATCTATAGCGAACTTATGGAGCAATGATTTAGACTATGTAAGAGCTAACGCACAAGCTTCTAACGGGGGTATCGATAACTTAAACCTATTACAAAGTGGGGAAGCTCAAGTAAGTATGGCTGTTACTAGTGTGATGTATCAGTCTTATAAAGGAGAAGCTACTTTTGAAGGAAGACCCAATGAAAAACTAAGAGTAATTTCTGGACTATATTACAATCCAAATCAAGTGGTTGTAAGAGAAGAATCAAATATTAATAGTTTGAAGGATATAGCAGGGAAAAACTTTGCTTCCGGTGCTCCAGGAAGTACTACAGAAGTAGAAACAAATCTTCATTTAACAGAAGCAGGTGTTAATTATCCTGATGGATTAAAAGTGCAATTTATTGGTTTTACTGAAGCCATTGATCTTATGAGAAATAGACAATTAGATGGTGCTTGGATCATGGCTGGACTACCTACTGCTGCTGTGACAGAAATTACTACTACAGCAGGTGGTAAGCTGGTTTCAATTGAAGAGGATGTAATTACTAAATTACAAGCAAAGTATCCTTGGTATGCTAAATACGTTATTCCAGCAGGAACTTATGATGGACAAGAAGAAGACATAACAACTACTGCAATAAAGATGGCAATGTTTACAACTGCAGACCTTTCAGAGGATGTAGTATATGACTTAACAAAATCCTTCTGGGAAAACATAGATACTTTAAAACAATCCAATAATGCATTGAAAGACTTAACTATCGAAGATGCAGTTACAGATTTAGCAGGACTTCCGCTGCATGATGGTGCAATTAGGTACTACAAAGAAGTAGGAATCCTAGAATAAGAAGTAAGTGTTTAAGATTCAATATAAGATGACTATAGGTAATAAAAAAACATGCTTAAAAAGGTTGAGTACATGCCAAAAGGCAAGGGAAGAAAAGCAGAGAGACTTATAGGCCTATAATCCTTGATATTTCCTTGATATTTCCTTGATATTTAAGGAAAGAAAGTAAAAAGTATTGAAGCATTGATATACTATATAGAGTGTATGTTATATATAATAAAAGAAAGTGTAGATTATACACTTTCTTTTGTTGTGTAAGAAGGTAGCAAAGCAGTTTTTGAGAATCTTAGTCTAGGGAGTAAAGCTTTAATATACAGGGTCTACGGTTTCCCCAAAAAACCTGGGCTGCAAATGTAGTTCTTAGCCTACTAAAATTTACGGTGTATATCTATGAATGTATTTCAGACCAACAATTCACGGAAAATAATAGTGATAAAAGAAATTAATTTTTGATATAATTCAAATGATAGGATAAAAATATACAGCAGTAGATGGACTTTAGAAATTAAAACATAAAAACATCAAGATGAATCTATTAAAGTTAACGGGAGGAAGAAAAATGACATTACATATTGTATTATTAGAACCAGAAATTCCACAGAACACAGGAAATATTGCAAGGACTTGTGTAATCACAAACTCTGTATTACATGTAATTGGTCCCATTGGATTTTCATTAGATGAAAAAGCTGTAAAAAGGGCAGGACTAGATTATTGGGACCTATTGGATTTTAGATACTATAACAATTATGAAGAGTTTGTTGAAAAAAACCCTGGTGCTAGAATCTATTATGCTACCACAAAGGCTGAAAAAAGACACAGCGACATAGCCTATGAAGAAGAGGCATATGTGATGTTTGGTAAGGAAACTGCTGGGATTCCGAAAACAATCCTTGCAGCAAATAAAGAAACCTGCATAAGAATTCCTATGCTAAATATAGAAAAAGCTCGTTCATTAAATCTATCCAATTCAGTTGCTATTGCTATTTATGAAGTTTTAAGGCAATGGGATTATCCAGGGATGAGATAGAAAAATTAGATTAAAAATTATCCCATAAAATAGAAGGTAATATCCTGTTTTTATGGAATAAATTAAGTAAACCATAATGTATGGTTAAGGTAAATTATCAAATCGTCAAAGGGAGGTTTAAGATGAAGCGTATTCAAATTATTACCGATAGTATGACGGATGTACCCAAAGACTTAGTAGACAAGTATAATATTCTTGTAATTCCATTGACTATCCACTTTGAAGACGGGGAGTATCGTGATGGTGTAGATCTGACGGGGGCGGAGTTTTATAAAAAGTTGACAGAAGTAAAGGAGCTGCCTAAAACTTCTCAAATTTCTCCAAATACTTTTATGGAAGCTTTTAAGGAAGTGCTAAAGCAAGAGAAAGAAATTATCTGTATCAACGGCTCCTCCAAAGCCAGTGGCACCCATCAAGCAGCAGTATTGGCCAAAAAGGAGTTAGAAAATGACAAAATCGATGTATTTGATACCATGAGTCTATGTTTTGGGGGAGGTTTCTATGTATATGAAGCCGTAAAAATGGTAGAAGAAGGTAAATCAAGAAAAGAAATCCTTGATACACTAGAAGAGATGAAATCAAAAGTTGATCATATTTTTACTGTAGATACATTGGAATATTTAAAAAAAGGTGGAAGGTTGAATCCAATGAAGGCTACCATTGCAACAATACTTAATGTAAAACCCATCCTAACAGTTGTGGAAGGATTAGTGGAGCCGTTGGATAAGGTTAGAGGTAGTAAGAAAGTCATCAGTAAGATGATAGAATTATCCAAAGAGAGAGGTGGAGATTTTACAAATAAAACTGTTTCAATAGCTCATGCTAATAATCCTGAAAAGGCGGAAGAACTTAAAAAGATGGTGCTTAGTGAGCTGAAGCCTAAAGAGATCATTATGACAGAGATAGGGTGTACCATAGGAACCCATGCTGGTCCGGGCACTTTAGCAATTTTTTATCATAAGTAATTCTCGTATTTACAAAATAATATAAAATATTTTCAATAAACAATCTTTATTAATATCCATGTTGAAGTTTTAATGTTTTTGATGTTTTTTCAAATTAGTTGTTAAAAATAATACAATTTTTTTGAAAAAACTGTTGCCAAAGAAACGCTTTCCCATTATAATGAACCTAGATAGACAAAATTGATTGCACATTAACAAAGTATTAAAAAAATCAATAAATAAGTACTGGAAGAAAAGTGCGGGAGAGATCTAAAGAATCTGTTTTTAAAAAAATTCTTTAGGCGCCGAAGGAACAAGCTGAAAATTCGCCATTTTTAGTGAATATCTCAGGCAAAAGGACCGTATTTGGACAGTTCTCTGGAAAGCTGATATAGCACCGAAGGAGCAATTTCTATAAATTTAGAAGGAAACTCTCAGGTTAATGAACAGAGGTAATTTATCGCATAGGCATGCATATAAATTATTTCTGTTTTTGTTTTACATAACGCTAAACATGTATAAAATTTAAACGCGATTATTTTGATTCTTACTACATGAAATAAACATTTTTACATAAAATAAATTGAATTCATATAAACGTGTGTTAAATGGAGGTAGACTCTTGAAACCAGTTATAATTACCAACAATTCTAAAACCTGGGAAAAGTATCGTAATGCTTATAAAATAATTTTTATCGAAGGAACCTATATGGAAGTTTTAGTAACTGTTAGAGATTGGGTACATAAAGGACATGACTTACTGACCCACCCTCTGTCAGGCAGCATAAAACCTAATGAGACGCCTTACAAGAGTGTTTTGATCTCAGATATACAAAAAGAGATGAATATGGATTCCTTAATGATTATAGAAGAAAGTATTCATACAGCAGAAAAATTTATAGAAATGAAAAAACCTCCCACATGGTCTGAAAGTATTTTAGAAGACTTTAAGGAAGTTGATTGTAGGCTATTGGATAGTGCTATGCAAAGTATAACTCAATGTTAAATATAAGCAGAATCGGGTAAGTTAAAAGTACAAGCCCTAAAAATAATAAGGAGTGAGATAGATGGAAAAAATTTATGATGTAGTGATTATAGGAGCAGGTCCAGCAGGATTGTCTGCGGGGTTATACGCTTCAAGAGGGAAAATGTCCACATTAATTTTGGAAAAAGATAAAACTGGTGGTCAAATTGTTACAACCCATGAGGTAGCTAATTATCCTGGATCTATTGAAAGCGCTACAGGACCAAGCTTGATTGCTAGAATGGTGGAACAATGTAAAGAGTTTGGTGCAGAAATAAAAAAAGATACCATCAAAGAAATAAAAACAGAGGAAAAAATCAAAGTTTTAGTAGGTGAGAAAGAAACCTATCAGGCAAGAACAATTATTGCAGCTCCAGGAGCGATACCAAGACCAATGGGTGTACCAGGAGAAAAGGAACTAACGGGTAAAGGCGTGTCCTACTGTGCTACCTGCGATGCTGACTTCTTTACAGATTTTGAAGTATTTGTAATAGGTGGAGGGGATTCAGCTGTAGAGGAAGCAATGTACCTTACGAAGTTTGCAAGAAAAGTTACCATTGTTCATAGAAGAGATGAACTAAGGGCTGCAAAATCTATTCAAGAAAAAGCTTTTAAAAACCCTAAAATGGAATTTATGTGGGACACTGTTATTGAGGAAGTCAAAGGAGATGGCGTGGTAGAATCTGCTGTATTTAAAAATGTTAAGAGTGGAGAATTAACAGAATATCATGCAGATGAAGAAGATGGAACATTTGGTATCTTTGTCTTTGTTGGCTATCTTCCACAAACAGATTTATTTAAAGGTTTATTAGAAATGGATGAAACAGGTTACTTAATCACAGATGATAATATGAAGACTAAGATTCCAGGTGTGTTTGCAGCAGGGGACTGTAGAGTAAAATCCTTAAGACAGGTGGTTACAGCAGTATCCGATGGAGCGATTGCAGCTATCCAAGCAGAAAAATATATTGAACATACTTTCCATGAATAAAGTTTATTTTTAAGGAGGTGAAAAAATGCTATCCGTTGATAAAGACACTTTTGACAAAGAAGTATTAGAGGCATCAGAAACCGTATTAGTAGACTTTTGGAGCGATGGTTGTGAACCATGCAAAGCATTATTACCAGATATCGAGGAATTAGAAGGAGTTTATGGTGATAAGGTAAAATTTGTAAAATTAAATACAACACAAGCTAGAAGATTAGCTATTAAACAAAAAGTTTTAGGTCTACCTACAATCGCTATCTATAAGGGTGGAGAAAAAATAGAAGAAGTAACTAAAGACGATGCTACAAGGGAAAATATCGAAGCAATGGTTAAAAGACACGTATAGTATGTCACTGTTATTTTGGCCTGTAGCAGTAACGTAATTTTTTTGGCTACAGGCCACCCATAAATAAAGGGAGGTGAAGCTTGTGCGATTAGAGTTAGGAAACATATTCATTAAAGATGTACAATTTGGTCAAGCTACTAAAGTAGAAAATTCTACTCTGTTTATTAACAAAGAGGAACTATTAAGCGCAGTTGGTGGAAGCGAACACATCAAGAGTTTAGATGTTGAATTAGCTCACCCAGGTGAAGAAATAAGAATTACTCCTGTAAAAGACGTAATAGAGCCAAGAGTTAAAGTAGAGGGGCCGGGTGGAATATTCCCTGGAGTGTTAAGTAAAGTTGAGACAGTTGGAACTGGTCGTACGCATGCATTAAAGAACGTTGCTGTTGTTACTGCTGGTAAAATCGTTGGTTTCCAAGAGGGAATTATCGACATGACAGGACCAGGAGCTGAATACACTCCATTTTCTAAGCTGCATAACATTGTTATCGTAGCTGAGCCTGCAGAAGGTATTAACCAATATGACCATGAAGCAGCTGTGAGAATGATAGGATTAAAGGCTGCACAATATCTTGGCGAATTTGCTAAAAATATTGAGCCGGATGAAATTAAATCTTTTGAAACAGAGCCTATTTTAGAGTCAGTGAAGAAATATCCTGATTTACCAAAGGTAGGATATGTATATATGCTTCAAACACAAGGTTTATTACATGATACCTATGTATATGGCGTAGATGCAAAGAAAATTGTACCTACTATACTTTATCCAACAGAAATTATGGATGGAGCTATTATCAGCGGTAACTGTGTATCTGCTTGTGACAAAAACCCAACCTATGTGCATCAAAATAATTCTATTATCAATGACCTTTATGAAAAACATGGGAAAGAAATCAACTTTGTTGGCGTAATTATTACCAACGAAAACGTTTATCTTGCTGACAAAGAGAGATCTTCTAACTGGACAGCAAAGTTATGTAAATATTTAGGATTAGATGGTGTTATTGTTTCTCAAGAAGGTTTTGGTAACCCTGATACTGACTTAATCATGAACTGCAAGAAAATTGAGAATCAAGGTGTCAAAACTGTTATTGTAACGGATGAATATGCAGGTAGAGACGGTGCGTCTCAATCTTTAGCAGATGCTGATGCAAAAGCTGATGCAGTAGTAACCAATGGTAACGCCAATGAAACAATTGTATTACCTCCAATGAAAAGAATTATCGGTGTAACAGATTATGTTGATGTTATTGCAGGAGGGTTTGCAGGTAGCTTAAGAGAAGATGGCAGTATTGAGGTAGAAATTCAAGCTATCACTGGTGCAACTAACGAAACAGGTTTTGGAAAATTAACAGCAAAAGGTTATTAATACTTCTCAAATTATTGAGTTCATAAATAGATCAAATAAAAAATTACACAGAAAGGATGATATCAATGGGATTTTATGATAATAAAAAAGTCATCATTGTTGGCGATAGAGACGGTATTCCTGGTCCAGCCATCGAAGAATGCCTAAAGGGTACAGGAGCAGAAGTAGTGTTCTCATCTACTGAATGTTTTGTCTGAACCGCTGCAGGAGCAATGGACTTAGAAAACCAACAAAGAGTAAAGGATTTAACTGAAAAGCACGGAGCAGAAAATATGGTAGTGCTTTTAGGAGCTGCGGAAGCAGAAGCAGCAGGTCTTGCTGCTGAAACTGTAACAGCAGGTGATCCAACCTTTGCGGGTCCATTGGCAGGAGTCCAGTTAGGGCTTAGAGTATTTCATGTAGTTGAACCACAATTCAAAGACGAAGTAGATGCTGAGGTTTATGATGAACAAGTAGGCATGATGGAAATGGTATTAAATGTTGATGAAATCATCGAAGAAATGAGCAATATCAGAAATGAATTTTGTAAATTCAACGACTAATAAATAAACTATCCCGTTAAAATTTAGAGAGGGGGGAAAATATGAGTAAAAAAAGAGTCGTTCATTATATCAATCAATTCTTCGCTGGAGTTGGTGGTGAAGAAAAAGCTGATATTCAACCAGAAGTGAAGGAAGAAGCTATAGGACCGGGTATGGCCTTTAATACAGCCTTTAAAGAAGAAGCAGAAATCGTAGCAACAGTTGTATGCGGTGACTCTTATTTCAATGAAAACGTTGAGAAAGCACAAACTGAAATCATTGAAATGATTAAAAAGTATAACCCTGATTTATTCATAGCAGGTCCTGCATTTAATGCTGGAAGATATGGTGTTGCTTGCGGTACAATAGCTAAAGCAGTACAAGATCAGCTGGGAATTCCTGTATTAACAGGTATGTATATAGAAAACCCTGGAGCTGATATGTACAAAAAAAGTGTTTATATCATAGAAACTGGAAACTCAGCAGCAGCTATGCGGAAAGCAGTTCCAGATATGACGAACCTTGCTCTAAAATTAATGAAGGGTGAAGAAGTAGGTTCTCCGGCAGAAGATAAGTATATGTCAAGAGGCATTAGAAAAAATTATTTTGCTGAAGAAAAAGGTTCTACAAGAGCTGTAAATATGTTGATGAAAAAACTTAAAGGTGAGGAATATATCACTGAATATCCAATGCCTGATTTTGATAGAGTAGAACCAGGAGCAGCTATTAAAGACTTATCTAAAGCAAAAATTGCTCTAGTGACTTCTGGAGGTATCGTGCCAAAGGGTAATCCAGACAGAGTAGAATCTTCAAGTGCTTCAAAATATGGTAAATATGATATTGCAAATTTTTCAGAGCTAACAGCTGCTGATCATGAAACAGCACATGGTGGTTACGATCCTGTTTATGCAAATAATAACCCTGATAGAGTCGTACCAGTTGATGTATTAAGAGACCTTGAAAAAGAAGGTCAAATTGGAGAATTATATAGATATTTCTACAGTACTGTAGGAAATGGTACATCAGTAGCAAATTCTAAAGCTTTTGCAGCGGAAATTGCAAAAGAATTAGTGGCTGATGGTGTGGATGCAGTTATCCTAACCTCAACATGAGGTACCTGTACACGTTGCGGTGCAACGATGGTAAAAGAAATAGAAAGAACTGGCATTCCAGTAGTTCACATTTGTACAGTAGTGCCGATTTCACTTACAGTTGGTGCCAATAGAATTATTCCAGCGGTGGCTATACCTTATCCATTAGGAAACCCTGCATTGGGGGAAAAAGAAGAAAAGGTATTAAGAAGAAAACTAGTGGAAAAATCTTTACAGGCTTTAACTACAGAAGTAGACGGACAAACTGTTTTTGAAGACTAATGAAATTTGCCAGCTGGTTAAACAGCTGGCAAATTTAGTTAATATGTGATTAAATAGAAGTAGTTTTTAAAAAATACCACGGAGGTGCGAACAATGTCCTATGCAGTAGTAAAAGGATCATCCTATGTTTTAATGCATACACCAGATATGATCATGCACAACGGAACAACACAAACAACAGAAAAACAATCTAATCCTAATTCTGAGTACCTACAAAAACTACCTAATCATCTAAGAAGCTATGAAGCGGTAGTCAACTACCCACCAAACCAAGTATACATCGGAAAACTAAAACCCGAAGAACTAAAAAACTATGACATGCCATGGTATGATAAAGCAGTTGAGGGAGCTGACCGTTACGGTAAATTCGGCGAAATTATGCCACAGGCAGAATTCATCGCCTTACTAAAGATCGTAGACGCCTTTGACCTAGTAATGCTAGAAAAAAACTTTACAACAAAAGTAAGAGAAGAACTAAAAAAACATCCCCTTATGAAGGAAAGCCTAATAGCGAAGCTAAAAGAAGGCAATGACATAGAAGAAATTAACAAAGCCATTAAAGAATTTCATGCAGAAGCCATCTACCATGAAAATCAATTAATAGGCTGCGTAAAAAGAGCCCATGAACTAGACACCAACCTAAACGCCCACATCATGTACGAAAACCTAGTAGCAAAGGCGTCAGGTGTACTAGCCTTCCTACATCTATTAGACAAAAACAACATCGAAGCAAGCACAATAGACTATGTTATAGAATGTTCAGAAGAAGCCTGCGGCGACATGAACCAAAGAGGCGGCGGAAACTTTGCAAAATCCATAGCAGAAATGGCAGAAGCAGTAAACGCTACAGGTTCAGATACAAGAGGCTTCTGTGCAGCACCAACCCATGCACTAATCGAAGCAGCAGCCCTAGTAAAAGCAGGAGTCTTTGAGAACGTAGTCATCGTAGCCGGTGGAGCAACAGCAAAACTAGGCATGAACGGAAAAGACCATGTAAAAAAAGACATGCCAATCCTAGAAGACATCATAGGAGGCTTTGCCGTACTCGTAAGTAAAAACGATGGCATCAACCCAATCCTAAGAACAGACCTACTAGGAAGACACACCGTAGGAACAGGCTCCTCACCACAAGCAGTAATTACCTCATTAATCACAGCACCACTAGACCGTGGGGGCTTAAAAATTACCGATATCGACAAATACTCCGTAGAAATGCAAAACCCAGACGTCACCAAACCAGCAGGAGCAGGAGACGTACCAGAAGCCAACTACAAAATGATCGCAGCCCTAGGAGTAAAACGAGGAGAACTAGACAGAAAAGAAGTAGCAACCTTTGGCGAAAAACACGGTATGCCAGGGTGGGCACCAACCCAAGGACATATCCCGAGCGGTGTACCCTATATAGGCCATGCCAGAGAAGCCTTCCTAAACAAAGAAATCAACCGCGCAATGATCGTAGGAAAAGGTAGCTTATTCCTAGGAAGAATGACCAACCAATTTGACGGCGTTTCCATAGTAATGGAACAAAACAACGGGCAAGGTGAGGCGACAGTAGGCGTATCAGAAGGCGAAGTAAAAAATATGATAGCAGAAGCCATGAGAAACTTCGCCACACACTTATTAGGAGAATAAGGAGTGAATACAATGTCAGAAAACAAAGCAGTAAAACAAATGATCGGCAAAGTATTCAACAACATAGCCGATGCCATAGAAACCGGCGAATTTGGAAAAAAAATCAGAGTAGGCTTAACCACTTTAGGCAGTGAACATGGGGTAGAAAACCTAGTAAAAGCAGCCCAAATGGCAGCAAAATCCTCAACAGGCTATCAAATAGTTTTAATAGGCCCTAAAGTAGAAAGCCATCTAGTACAATACGAAGCCAACACAGAAGAAGAAGCCCACAAAAAAATGGAAGAACTACTGGACAGTGGCGAAATAGACGGCTGCGTAACCATGCACTACAACTTCCCTATAGGCGTATCCACAGTAGGCAAGGTGATTACACCCGGAAAAGGCAAAGAAATGTTTATCGCCACCACCACCGGTACATCCTCACCCCATAGAACAGAAGCCATGGTAAAAAATGCCCTTTACGGCATCATAGCAGCAAAGGCAAACGGCATTAAAAACCCAACCGTAGGAATTCTAAACGTAGACGGAGCAAGACAAGTAGAAAAAGCCCTAAAAGAACTAAAATCCAACGGTTATGCCATCAACCTGACAGAATCCATGCGAAGTGACGGAGGCTGTATCATGAGAGGTAACGACCTATTAGCAGGAACACCAGACATCATGGTACAAGACACCCTAAGCGGTAACGTATTAATGAAAGTATTCTCCGCCTTTACAACAGGAGGAGACTACGAATCCATCGGCTATGGTTATGGTCCAGGAATAGGAGAAGGACAAGAAAGAACCATCCTGATCCTATCAAGAGCCTCCGGCGTACCAGTAGTCGCCAATGCCCTTCAATATGCAGCAGAACTAGTAAAGGGCAACCTAAAAGAAGTAGCCAAAGAAGAATTCCAAGCAGCCAAGAAGGCAAAGCTTGATGAAATATTAAAAAGCCTAACAAAAGACAACAAAAAAGCAAAAGAAACAGAGGAAGAAGTAACAGCACCACCAAAAGAAGTCGTAACAGGTTCCATATCAGGAATTGATATTATGGACCTAGAAGACGCAGTAAAGGCCCTATGGAAAAAAGGGATTTATGCAGAAAGCGGTATGGGCTGTACAGGACCCATCTTAATGGTAAATGAAGCAAAGGTAAATGATGCAATAGCACTGCTTCAGGAAACGGGCTTTGTGGCAAAGGAAAAAAGTGACTGTTAGTAGGTATATCTTTGAAAAAAGTCTCAGATGATTCTGAGGCTTTTTTTATGCAAATTTTATGCCAAGTTTATATATATACCTTTGATTTTATCACCCTTTAGTGATATAATGAGACTATAGACTTAAATGAAAGGGTGGATATCATGAAGATGGGGTATAATTTACATCTAGAGCAGTCTCAAAAACTAATCATGACACCTCAGCTTAAACAAGCCATAAAGATTCTTCAATTAGCAACCTTTGAACTAGATCAATATATTCAACATCAGGTTGAAGTGAATCCCGTTTTAGAAATTACCCCTCCATTGAAAGAAGATAGCTACACAGTTGAAAGAGAAAGACAAATGGAAGAAAAAATCAACTGGAAAGAATATTTGGAAGATTTTAACAATTATGAATATAGTAAACCTAGTTATAATGAAGATAATCAGTTTAATTATGAAAATATTGTTTCTTCAAATACAACGCTTCAAGAACATCTTTTATTCCAGTATAATATTGCAGTTCTAGACTATAGATATAAAGAAATTGGTGAATACATTATAGATAATTTAAATGACAATGGTTATTTGATCGGAACTGTCGAAGAAATTGCTAAGGAGTTAAACCAAGAGATAGATCCTGTAGAAAATATACTGGCAATTATACAGACTTTTGACCCACCAGGGGTAGCTGCAAGAAACTTAAAAGAGTGTTTGTTAATTCAGTTGCGGCAATTAGGTATAACCAATAAAAATGTTTATAGGGTTGTAGAAGAATACCTAGAAGAAGTTGCACAAAATAAATATCCTTATGTTGCAAAACAACTGGGTGTAGATGCAGGGGAAGTACAGGAAATCTGTGACTTGATAAGAACCCTAGAACCAAAGCCTGGTAGAAAGTTTGCTTCTGTAAGTAATAACTATATTGTTCCAGACGCGGCTATTAAAAAAATCGGAAACGAATATATTATCATGTTAAATGATAAAAATCTTCCTTCTTTAACAATTAGAGAAGACTATAGAAAGCTAATTGCTTCGGAGGGTGGGGATACCGATGCAGCTAAGTTTTTAAATGATAAACTTAACTCTGCCGTTTGGCTGATTAGAAGTATTGAGCAAAGAAGGCAGACAATCTATAAAGTAGTAGAAGTAATTATTAAAAAGCAAAAAAACTTTTTTGAACATGGAAAAAAACACCTTAGACCTTTGACATTGAAGGAAATTGCAGAGGAAATCGAAGTTCATGAGTCTACCGTAAGTCGTGCTACAAATGGAAAATATGTAGATACACCTATAGGCGTATTTGAACTCAAATATTTCTTTTCCAGTGGCGTAGGAAGCTCAGACGGAGATGGGATTTCTGCTGAGAGTATCAAAAACCATATGAGGGAAATCATTGATGCGGAAAATCCTTGCAAGCCTTGGAGTGATGACAAGATTGCCAAGCTTTTAGGTGAAAGAGGTATTGTAATTTCTAGAAGAACTGTTGCAAAATATAGAGAAGATATGCGAATCGCTTCTTCTTCCAAAAGAAAAAGGTACCAATAAAATAGAGTCTCCAACTGATTGCCCTATACTTGAAGTATAGGGCAATCAGTTGATTTTTAGTATTTCTTCTAGGAATTATTAAAAAAAGGATTGATTAATGCCACATTATGCTATATAATTTACCTGTAATTGGCGTTATTTTTTTATGGTCATAGGGACATAATAAGTTTTAGAGGGACGTAAAAAGTCCTGATTAGAAAGAAGGATGATTATGCAGAATATTATTGACTTACAAAAAAAAATTGTACCGGAAGTTTTGACCATCTTAGAAAAACGCTATAGCATTTTAAGGAATATTTATGAAATGCAACCAATAGGACGCAGAGGCTTAGCCAATAAACTAGGTATCGGAGAGAGAATTATCAGAACAGAGGTAGATCTTTTAAAGAATCAAGGGCTGATTGAAGTGACAGCGGCAGGTATGTCATTAACCTTAGATGGGGAGCATATTATAAATAGTCTGCAGGAATACATATATAAAATACATGGGATCAAGCATCTAGAGGAAAAGTTAAAAAAGAAATTAGAGATTTTCCAAGTAAATATTGTGCCAGGAGATATTACTGAAAACCAGTATGTATCAGCTGATATGGGCATTGTTGCTGCCCATGCAATAGAAAACAATATAAAAGACAATAGCATCATCGGTATTACTGGTGGAGGTACAATGGTAGCAGTTGCTAAGGGAATAACCAAGCCTACCAAATGCAATAATATTATTGTAGTTCCTGCCCGTGGCGGCATAGGCAGAGAAGTTGAAAAGCAAGCCAATACCATCACTGCTGAGATAGCAAGAAGATTAAAGTGTCAGTATCAACTTTTGCACGCTTCCGATACATTAGGACAGCAGGCATTAGAGAGCGTTCTAAAAGATCCTGAAATTCAAAAAGTTACCAATATTATTAAATCTGTAAACTTGTTGGTCTTTGGGATTGGGCGTGCAGATAGAATGGCAGAACGTAGAGAACTTCCTAAAGATGTCATTGATAAGTTGAAGGATTTAAAGGCAGTTGCAGAGGCTTTTGGTTACTACTTTACAAGAGAAGGAAAAATCATTTATGAAATGCAGACAATTGGTATCAGCTTTAAGGATTTTGAAAAAATCTCTACCGTTATAGGGGTTGCAGGAGGAAAAAGTAAAGCAGAGGCAATTGTAGCCGTCTCGAAGCTAAAAAAATCAATGATTTTAGTTACTGATGAGGCAGCGGCTGTAGAAATACTACAAAAATATTAGAATACTTCAGGAAATAGTAATAATCCAACTTGAAAAGTCAAATATTAAGTTTAATATATGATAAACTTTTATAAGAAAAAATTAATCTAGGAGGTAATAAGAATGAGTGTGAAAGTAGCTATTAATGGTTTTGGAAGAATTGGGAGAAATGCATTTAAAGCAGCTTTAGAGGAAAAAAGAGATTGGGAGATTGTGGCCATCAATGATTTAACAGATCCTAATACTTTAGCCCATTTACTTAGATATGATAGTTTATATGGCAAATTTAATGGAACGATAGAAGCAAAGGAAGATGCTATTGTTGTAAACGGTAAAGAAATAAAAATCTTCGCTGAAAGAGATCCTGAAAACCTACCATGGGGCAAAATAGGGGTAGACATAGTAATAGAAGCAACTGGAATCTTCAGAAGTAAAGACAAAGCACAAAAACATATTACAGCTGGAGCAAAGAAGGTAGTAATTACTGCACCTGCTAAAAAAGAAGATATCACGATAGTAATGGGTGTAAACGAAGAAAAATATGATCCAGCTAACCATCACATTATTTCAAATGCTTCTTGTACAACAAACTGTTTAGCTCCTTTTGCTAAAATTCTTGATGAAAAGTTTGGCATCAAAAAAGGGCTAATGACAACTATTCATGCTTACACAAATGACCAAAAAATTCTTGACTTACCTCATGAAGACTTAAGACGTGCAAGAGCTGCTGGTCAATCTATTATACCAACTACAACAGGTGCAGCAGAGGCAGTGGCACTAGTATTACCACAACTAAAGGGTAAGTTAAGCGGTATGGCGATGAGAGTACCAACACCTACAGTATCAGTGGTAGATTTAGTTGCTGAATTAGATAAGAGTACAACTGCAGAAGAAGTAAATGCAGCATTTAAAGCAGCAGCAGCAGGAGAATTAAAAGGAATTTTAGAGTTCTCTGAAGAACCATTGGTTTCTATGGATTACAGACAAGATCCAAACTCTTCTATTATTGACGGTTTATCTACTATGGTAATGGAGGGTACCTTAGTGAAGGTTGTATCATGGTATGACAATGAGTGGGGATACTCTGTAAGAGTAGTAGACCTTGTTTCCTACATTGTAAGCAAAGGTTTATAATAAACTCAAGAGCACTTGATAATTATAAAGACAAGCCTATACAGGATGTAACCTATTGTGTTACATCCTGTATAGTAGTTAATTAATATCATAGGCGTTAATTTAATACAATTACTACCAAAATTCTCTTGAACTGTCATCTCCACTTTGCTCCACTCAGGATGACAAATTATGGCTTAAGTTAACGCTAATGATATAAATATTTAACTCAACCTCAATTTTAATTCAAAAACCAGGAGGGGTATACATGTCCTTGCTTAATAAAAAAACAGTAGAAAACTTAGCTGTTGAAGGAAAGAAAGTATTAGTAAGATGTGACTTTAATGTTCCCATGGATGGTGAAGGAAAGATTACAGATGATATTAGAATTCGTGCTGCATTGCCAACGATTCAGTATCTAGTGGATCAGGGCGCAGCTGTTATCCTAATGTCTCACCTAGGAAGACCAAAAGGGGAAGCAAATCCTAAATACTCCTTAGCACCTGTAGCTACAAGAATCAGTGAATTAATCAACAAGGATGTTATTTTTGCTGACGACGATGTAGTTGTAGGAGAAAAGACGAAAGAACTAGCTGCTAATTTAAAGGCTGGAGAAGTAATGCTTCTACAAAATGTTCGTTATAGAAAAGAAGAAGAAAAAAATAATGCAGATTTTTCTAAGGAATTAGCTTCTTTAGGAGATCTGTTTGTGAACGATGCCTTTGGCACAGCCCATCGTGCCCACAGCTCTACTGCTGGTGTTGCAGATTTTTTACCATCTGCTATGGGTTACCTTATCGAGAAAGAATTAAACTTTATGGGTAAAGCATTGGAAAACCCTGAAAGACCTTTTATAGCCATATTAGGTGGAGCAAAAGTTTCAGATAAAATTGGTGTGATTGAAAACTTAATTGATAAAGTAGATACCCTATTGATTGGTGGTGGCATGGCCTATACCTTTTTCAAGGCACAGGGTCACCAAATAGGAAAGTCTCTTTTAGAAGAGGATAAATTACAGCTAGCTCTTGACCTTATCAATAAGGCAAAGGAAAAGAATGTAGAATTGCTTTTACCTGTGGATACAGTGGTGGCAAAGGAGTTTAAGGCGGATGCAGAGTACAAGACGGTAACTATTGATAACATAGATGAAGATGTTATGGGACTAGATATTGGAGAAAAAACCATAGCACTCTTCAGGGATAAAGTGAAAAATGCAAAAACAGTAATCTGGAATGGTCCAATGGGAGTTTTTGAAATGCCAGCTTTTGCCATAGGAACAAAAGAAGTTGCAAAGGCATTAGCCCAAAGTAATGCTACCACCATCATAGGTGGTGGAGATAGTGCTGCAGCTGTAGAACAACTAGGTTTTGCTGATAAAATGACCCATATTTCCACTGGTGGGGGTGCTTCTTTAGAATTTTTAGAAGGAAAGATTTTACCTGGGATTGATGTTTTAGAAAACAAATAGAGAGGAGATCTTCCTATGAGAATACCAATTATAGCTGGCAACTGGAAAATGCATAATACCATAGATGATGCAGTAGCCCTTGTAAAAGAGCTTAAGGGAGAAGTAGCAAAAACAGATGTTAAAGTGGTTCTTTGCTGCCCCTTTACAGTTTTAGGAGAGGTAAAAAAAGCACTAGAAGGTTCTAATATAGCTTTAGGAGCACAAAATATGCACTGGGAGGATTATGGGGCATATACAGGAGAAACATCAGCAGATATGCTAAAGGATCATGGTGTTGATTATGTTATTATTGGACATTCGGAGAGAAGACAGTACTTTAACGAAACCGATGAAACGGTAAATAAAAAGGTGAAGAAGGCTTTAGAGAAGGGTTTGATTCCTATTTTATGTGTAGGAGAAACTTTGGAGGAAAGAGAGTCTGAAAAAACCTATGAAATTGTAAAAAATCAAACCTTAAAAGCTCTTGAAAACATTGAAAAAAGCCAAGTAGAAAAGATCGTGCTGGCTTATGAGCCTATTTGGGCGATAGGCACAGGAAAAACAGCTTCTCCTGAGGATGCTAATGCAGTAATTTCATATATTCGTGAGGTTTTGAAGGAAAAATACGGGGAAGAAACCTCAGAAATCATACCGATTCAATACGGCGGCAGCGTGAAAGCTGCTAATGCAACAGAAATCATGAATCAAGAGGATATAGATGGTGCTTTAGTAGGAGGAGCTAGTTTAAAGGCGGAAGAATTTTTAGCAATTGTAAATTTTTAATCTCCTAACTGCATTGTATTGCAACTGATTATGAAAGGAAGATTATTATGAAAAAACCCGTAGCACTGATTATTTTAGACGGCTTCGGCATAAGGGAAAAAACTTTAGGGAATGCAATCAAGTCAGCTAATTTACCTAATTTTAATAAATTTATCAACAATTATCCTCACACTCAGATCGAAGCCAGCGGCATGGCGGTGGGACTACCGGAAGGACAAATGGGAAATTCTGAGGTAGGACACTTAAACATTGGTGCGGGAAGAATTGTTTATCAAGAGTTAACGAGAATTTCCAAGGAAATAAGAGAAGGGGATTTTTTAAAAAATCAAAATCTTCTCGATGCTATTTCCCATGCGAAACGCAACGATAAAAAATTGCATCTCATGGGCTTGGTTTCTGATGGGGGGGTACACAGTCATACTGAACACCTCTATGCACTGCTGGAAATGGCAAAAAAACAAGGTCTTGAAAAAGTCTATGTACATTGCTTCTTAGACGGTAGGGATACCCCACCTCAAAGTGCAAAAGGATTTATTGAAGAGCTAGTAGAGAAAATGAAGGAAATAGGTGTAGGAAGAATAGCTACTATTTCTGGTAGATACTATGCTATGGATCGTGATAAAAGATGGGAAAGAACGAAGTTAGCCTATGATGCATTGACAGTTGGTAAAGGTAGATTGGCTGAGAATCCTGTAGCTGCTGTAGAAATGGCTTATGCTCTAGAAGAAACAGATGAATTTGTTCTTCCTACGGTGATACCTGATGCAGAAGGATTGATTGATACAATTGAAGAAAATGATAGTATTATCTTCTTCAACTTCAGACCGGATAGAGCAAGACAAATGACAAGAGCTTTGATGGATAAAGATTTCGATGGATTTGTTAGAGACAAAGGCTTTTTTTCGTTGTATTATGTGACAATGACTTTATATGATAAAAGCATTGAAAATGTAAATATTGCCTATAAACCACAAAGTTTTGTCAATACATTAGGAGAGTATGTAAGTGCAAAGGGCTTAAAGCAGCTAAGAATCGCAGAGACAGAAAAGTATGCCCATGTAACCTACTTTTTCAACGGTGGGGTTGAGACAGCGAATCCAGGAGAAGATCGAAAACTTATTCAATCACCACAGGTAGCTACCTATGACTTAAAACCAGAGATGAGTGCAGAAGAGGTAACAGAAGAACTTCTCAAAGAACTGGATAAGGATCAATATGATCTGATTGTTTTAAACTATGCTAATCCAGACATGGTAGGACATACAGGAATTGTGGAGGCTGTCATCAAGGCATTAGAAAAGGTAGATGACTGTCTAGGAAGAATTGTGGAAAAAATCTTAGAAAAAGGCGGTAGTGCCATTGTAACTTCTGATCATGGTAATTCAGAGGAGTTAATTGATGAGGTGAATGGTACGCCTGTTACGGCGCATACCACTAATCCTGTTCCATTAATTTTAATCGGCCATGGTGGTGTAAAATTAAGGGAAGATGGCAAACTATGTGATATAGCTCCTACATTATTAGAATTAATGGGGCTGGAGCAGCCAATAGAAATGACTGGAAATACCTTAATATTAAAATAAACTTCAACACTGAAAGGAGAGAAAAACATGACAATTATTAGTGATGTTTATGCAAGAGAAGTACTTGATTCTAGAGGTAATCCAACCGTAGAGGTAGAAGTATATTTAGAAAGTGGTGTAATGGGTAGTGCTATTGTGCCATCAGGAGCGTCTACTGGGGCTTTTGAGGCAGTAGAATTAAGAGACGGTGATAAGAAAAGATTTTTAGGCAAAGGTGTTTTAAAAGCAGTAGAAAATGTAAATGATATTATTGCACCAGAACTAGTTGGTGCAGATGCCTTAGACCAAGTACTTATTGACCAAATTATGATGGACTTAGATGGAACAGAAAACAAAGGAAAATTAGGTGCCAATGCGATCTTAGCGGTTTCTATGGCAGTGGCAAAGGCAGCAGCTGAAGAACTGGGACTTCCTTTATTCCAATACTTAGGCGGAGTCAATGCAAAACAACTGCCTGTACCAATGATGAATATCTTAAACGGTGGAGCGCATGCTGATAATAATGTAGATATTCAAGAGTTTATGATTATGCCTGTAGGTGCTGAAAGCTATGGAGAAGGTATGAGAATGTGTGTAGAAATCTATCACAATCTTAAAGCAGTTCTTAAAGAAAAAGGTTTAGCTACTGGTGTGGGTGATGAAGGTGGATTCGCTCCAAATCTTGAGTCCAACGAAGCAGCATTAAAAATCATCATTGAAGCTATTGAGGCTGCTGGTTATAAGCCAGGAGAGCAGATTAAGTTGGCTTTAGACGTAGCTGCTACAGAAGTATATGATGAGAAGGAAAAAGTATATAAGTTATCTGGAGAAGGTGTGACCAAAACAGCTGAGGAAATGGTAGATTTCTATGAAGAACTAGTAGGCAAATATCCAATTATATCTATAGAAGATGGTTTGAGTGAAGATGATTGGGATGGATGGAAGCTTATGACAGAAAGATTGGGAGACAAAATTCAAATTGTTGGTGATGACCTGTTTGTAACCAATACAACAAGATTGAAAAAAGGTATCAAGTCTTCAACAGCTAATGCTATTTTAATCAAGTTAAATCAAATTGGTACCATTACAGAAACATTAGATGCTATCGAAATGGCAAAGCGAGCAGGCTATACAGCAGTTATTTCCCATCGTTCAGGGGAAAGTGAGGATGCTACTATTGCAGATATCGCTGTTGCTGTAAATGCAGGTCAAATCAAAACAGGGGCGCCTGCAAGAACTGACCGTGTAGCGAAATACAATCAACTTCTAAGAATTCAAGATATTTTGGGAGATACTGCACAGTATCTAGGAGAAGAAGTATTTTACAATATAAAGAAGTAAATGAAAATCATATCAAGTATAAAAATACAATAAATACCAATAATAATAAAAGAAATAAGAGTGAAATACCCTCTTATTTCTTTTATATTGAAAGAATTTGGTTGATTTTAAAGAGGTGCTATGTTACAATATCTATGTCAATTACAAGCATAGGAGGTGGAAAAGCAAATGAGAATAGTACTTATGGTTCTTCAATTAATTACCAGCCTTGTGTTGATTGGTAGTATATTATTACAATCTGGCAAAAGTGCAGGGCTTTCTGGTTCGATTTCAGGTGGAGCAGAACAGTTATGGGGAAAACAGAGTAGAGGATATGAAGGTATGTTAAGTAAAGTGACAGCTATTGGTGCTGCACTATTTATTATTGTAGCTATTTTATTGGTGGCAATACAGTAATTATTTACTTATTAATAAAACTGAATAAAAGGAGGAGTACGTAAAATGGGTTTATTTGTTTTAGCACCAATTGTAGGTATTATAGCGTTAATCTTCGCTTATGTACTTGCAGGTAGGATCAACAGCGTAGAGGTTGGAACAGAAAGAATGAAGGAAATATCCTCATATATTCATGAAGGGGCGATGGCTTTTTTAACACGTGAATATAAAACGCTAGTAATTTTTGCTGTTATATTAGCAGTGGTACTGGCTGTAGGTATCAATGTTTGGACAGCTGTCTGTTTTGTTGTAGGTGCATTGTTCTCTGGTTTGGCTGGATTCTTTGGAATGCAAGTAGCAACCAAGGCCAATGTAAGAACAGCCAATGCAGCAAAAGAGGGTGGAATGAACAAAGCTTTAAGTGTTGCTTTTTCTGGCGGTGCTGTTATGGGGATGTCTGTTGTAGGTTTAGGCCTTTTAGGCGTAGGGGGATTATTTATTATTTTATCCAACATGACATCTAATGTAGAAGCTGCTGAAATCATCACAGGCTTTGCTTTAGGAGCATCATCCATTGCGTTATTTGGTCGTGTAGGTGGGGGAATCTACACAAAGGCTGCTGACGTAGGGGCAGACTTAGTTGGTAAGGTAGAAGCAGGTATTCCTGAAGATGATCCAAGAAACCCAGCTGTTATTGCCGACAATGTTGGGGACAATGTTGGTGATGTTGCTGGTATGGGAGCGGATTTATTCGAATCTTATGTAGGTTCTATTATTTCAGCGATTGCACTAGGACTATTGGTGTACGGTATCAATGGTGCACTATTTCCATTATTATTATCAGCTGTAGGAATTATTGCTTCCATTATAGGAACTTTTTTTGTTAAAGGTGATGAAAATGCCGACCCACATAAGGCCTTAAAAACAGGTACATGGGTAAGTGGTGTTATTACTGTAGCAGTTGCTTTCTTTTTAAGTAGATATTTATTAGGAAATATTACAGGATTTTTAGCTATTGTATCAGGTTTAATTGTAGGTTTACTTATTGGACAAATTACAGAAGTTTATACTTCTGGAGATTTCAAACATGTTCAAAAAATTGCTCAACAATCAGAAACAGGTCCTGCTACCACAATTATTAGTGGACTTGCTGTAGGTATGCTTTCTACTGCATGGCCAATTTTATTAATTGCAGCAGGTATATTAATTGCTTTTGGTGTGGCTGGGTTATACGGTATTGCACTAGCAGCTGTAGGTATGTTGGCTACTGCTGGAATGACCATCGCAGTTGATGCTTATGGACCTATTGCTGATAATGCTGGTGGTATTGCTGAAATGTGTGAGCTTCCTAAGGAAGTTAGAAAAATTACAGACAAATTAGATTCTGTAGGTAACACAACAGCTGCTATAGGAAAAGGTTTTGCTATCGGTTCAGCTGCATTAACAGCGTTAGCGTTATTTGCTACATATACAGCAGCGGTTGAATTAGATATTATTAACTTAACTAGTCCGAGTGTTATAGCTGGAATGCTGATTGGTGGTATGCTACCTTTCTTATTCTCTGCTTTAACAATGGAGGCGGTTGGTAAAGCAGCTTTTGAAATGATTGAAGAAGTTAGAAGACAATTCAGAGAAATCCCTGGTATCATGGAAGGTAAAGCAAAGCCAGAATATGCTACTTGTGTAGATATCAGTACAGCAGCAGCATTAAGAGAGATGGTTGTACCTGGTGTTTTAGCAGTAGTTGCACCAATTGCAACTGGAGTCTTATTAGGTGCTGAAGCAGTTGGTGGATTATTAGCAGGTGCCTTGGTGGCTGGGGTATTATTAGCTATCATGATGGCAAATGCCGGTGGTGCATGGGATAATGCTAAAAAGTACATTGAAGAAGGTAACCACGGTGGTAAAGGAAGCGAGCCTCATAAAGCAGCAGTTGTTGGGGATACTGTAGGAGATCCTTTCAAAGATACATCTGGACCATCTATCAATATCTTAATTAAGTTAATGACAATCGTATCCGTTGTATTTGCTCCACTATTTGTGCAGTTTGGTGGTCTGTTACTTAAATTCTTTGAGTAGAATGAAAAAACCCTTAATCCTACGGATTAGGGGTTTTATTATACCATTTTTTAGGGTATGTATATAACATGAACTTTTTAGCAACTTATGATAAAGGGAGGAAAGAAGCATGAGTTTTATAGCTGAGATTTTCAACCAGTACCCTGCTATATTCAAAACCTACAATGTCTATTTGCTATGCATTAATATCGTTGGAATGATACTGATGGGTGTAGATAAGGCAAAGGCAAAAAAGAATCAGTGGCGTATACAAGAACTTACTTTTATGATTATGGCATTATTAGGTGGAGCAATAGGGATTTTAATAGGCATGGTTACTTTTCATCATAAGCAAAGTAAGAAAAAGTTTTATATAGGTATACCATTATTGTACATAATAAATAAAGTTATACAGTTTATTACTTATCATTATTTACTTAATTACTAAGTTTTTTCATATTTCATCATAAAGTGGACAATAATAGATATAACTAGCGTTCACCTTCATCATGAATAAACAGGAGGGATTGTATTGATCATTAAAGAAAAAATCGTTGAGTTTATGAAAACTTCAGCCTATAATCCAATGCTAGAGGAGGAATTGCTGGAGGTCTTAGAGATAGGTACCAATCAAAAAACAATGTTTTCAAATCTACTAGAAGAAATGGTGGCAGAGGGCCTCATCATAAAAACCAGGAAAAAAAGATATGGGGTTCCAGAAAGAATGGGCCTTATTGTGGGAAGACTTCAAGGCCATACCAAAGGTTTTGGATTTATTATATCTGATACAGTAGGGGTTGAGGATGTATTTATCCCCTCTAATTTAATGAATGGTGCTATGCATCAAGACCGGGTCATAGCAAGAGTCAATCAAATCAACACCAGTACTAAAAGAGCAGAAGGAGAAGTCATAAGAATACTGGTGCGGGCTAACAAAGAGATTGTGGGTACCTATGAGGATAGTAAAAGTTTTGGTTTTGTAGTACCAGATGATAACAAAATTAACGTAGATGTATTTATCTCCAAAGGCGATAAAAATGGTGCCAAACAAGGAGATAAAGTTGTCTGTGAGATTACAGAGTGGCCTGAAAAAAGGAGAAATCCTGAGGGGAAGGTTATAGAAATATTAGGAAATCAACATGACACAGGAACAGATATTTTATCGATTATGAGAAAGTTTAAGTTAACACCAGAGTTTCCTGAGGAAGTAGAAAGAGAAATCGAAGGTGTTCCAGAAGTAGCTACAGAAGAAGAAATAGCAAGAAGAAGAGATTTAAGAGACTTACAGATGGTTACCATTGACGGAGCAGATGCGAAAGACCTAGATGATGCTGTATCAGTAGAAGTACTTGACAACGGCAATTATAGACTTGGTGTGCATATCGCAGACGTAGCCCACTATGTTAGAGAAGGAAGCGAGTT
Organism: Clostridium aceticum; assembly: GCF_001042715.1. Lineage (NCBI taxonomy): Bacteria > Bacillati > Bacillota > Clostridia > Peptostreptococcales > Natronincolaceae > Andreesenella > Andreesenella acetica. The sequence goes on from NZ_CP009687.1 coordinate 1,324,295, forward strand.
GGATAAAGAAGCCCTGAAAAGAGCTACCAGCGTATACTTAGTGGATCGTGTTATTCCTATGCTCCCTAAGAAACTATCCAATGGCATATGTAGTTTAAATCCTAGGGTAGATCGACTGACTATGTCGGTGCTGATGGAGATTGATCGAGATGGCAAGGTTGTGAGTCATGAGATTATGGAAAGTGTCATTAATATCAATGAGCGGATGATCTATGAAGATGTTTCGGATATATTGGAACATCAAGATAAGGCTCTTATTGAAAAGTATCAGCATGTGGTAGACGACTTTAAAAGAATGGAAGATTTGTCCAAGATTTTAAGGGAAAGAAGAGAAAGTCGTGGTGCCATCGACTTTGATTTTGATGAAGCAAAAGTAGTTTTAGATCCAAAAGGAAGACCTATTGATGTGAAAAAATATGAACGCAGGATTGCAAACCGCGTTATAGAAGAATTTATGTTGGTATGTAACGAAACCATAGCAGAGCATTTTTACTGGTTAAACAGTCCCTTTGTATATCGTGTTCATGAGGAACCCAACGTGGAGAGACTAGAGGAGTTTAACAAATTTGTCCATAACTTTGGTTATCACTTAAAGGGAATGGCCAATGAAATACATCCTAAAATGCTTCAAGATCTTCTAAATAAAATAAAAGGTCAAAAAGAAGAAACTGTGATTAGTACTTTGATGTTACGATCACTGAAAAAAGCTAGATATACTTCAGATAACCTAGGACACTTTGGTCTTGCAGCAAAATATTACTGTCATTTTACTTCTCCAATCAGAAGGTATCCTGATTTAGCGATTCATAGGATCATCAAAGAACATTTGCAGGGAAAAATGACAGAAGATCGTCACCAAAAATTAAAAGCTGCAGCAGCTTATATATCAGAACAGTCTTCTTTAAGAGAAGCTATAGCAGATGAAGCAGAAAGAGAAACTGTAGACTTGAAAAAAGCAGAGTATATGGCACAGCGAGTTGGTGAAGTTTTTGAAGGGATTATATCTGGTGTAACTTCTTTTGGAATATTTGTTGAGCTGGATAACACTATAGAGGGTATGATTCGCCTCAGTTCTTTAGTAGATGATTACTATACCTATGACAGTGAAAAGCATCTCTTAATTGGAGAGAGAAAAAAGCGGATATTTAGAATAGGGGATGTAGTCACTATTGAAGTTGCTAGGGTAGATATTAAACAGAGGGAAATTGACTTTAGTTTGGTAGAGGAAGAGTAAGGTTAATAATACTTCAACCAATAGTAGACCACAGGAGTGTGGTCTATTATTGGTCAAAACGGTTGAATTTTTGACTTAGAATAAATTCATTGATTTTCTCAACTTCACCATAAACTAAGACTTTGTCTCCTATGGCAAAAATAAAATCACTCTTAGGAAAATGGATGATATAAGAGCCTCGATCAATATTTAAAACTTGAATATGATTTTCCTTTAATTTTGCTGTAACCAAGGAGGTACCCACTAAGCTATGACCTTCTTCGATAACAAAATCTACTACACCATACTCATCATTTAGACGAAGAACCTCCTCCACTGATCTGTACTTGGAGTTTACCTTCATACGATGTCGTAGAAACTTTTCTAGAAAACTCTCAAACTTGTTTACTAGATATTTTCTTCTAACAAGAAACCTAATGATTAGTAAGCCTAAAGCCGAATATAAGAGAAAATACAGAAAAGCTTGTTGGGTTCTAAAAGCATTGACAATAATACTGATCAAAATAGCCGCTCCCACATAGCTAATCAACATCAAACCCATAGCAATCTTCCTTCGAATAGGGTGTTGGGTAATCAGCTCTGACTCCCTAGTGGTGAAGCCTGTATGAGTGATGATGGATACCACCTGAAATCGAGCCTTCTCTATATCTAAACCAGTGACCTTTAGTGCAATAGATAAGATTTCTACAATAAAGCCTAAAAAAATAAGGATAATAAAACCGTAGGTGACGGGCATAAAGGACTACCTCCCTAAAATACTTTATTTATTATATACCCTTGACTTATAGGATATAACTTTCTATGATTTTTATCAAGAAGAAATAATTGCTTTTCCAAAAACAACCTATTGTCATGATATTATTGTTATGATATAATGAACATTCAGCAGTAAAGTTATTTACTGTTTTAAAAAATGATTAAAAGGGTGAAAGCCATGAGCAAGGAAGGCCGAAAGGTTTTAGCCACCAATAACAAAGCAAGACACGATTATTTTATAGAAGAAACCTACGAAGCTGGGATTGAACTGAAGGGTACAGAAGTAAAATCCATTCGCTTAGGAAAAATGAATATTCGTGATGGATATGCCAGAGTTGAAAACAGTGAAGTTTTCCTGTATAATGTGCATATAAGCCCTTATGAAAAGGGAAATATCTTTAACGTAGATCCCCTTAGAATAAGAAAGCTTTTGCTGCATAAAAGGGAAATACAAAAACTGATTGGGTATATTCAGCAGAAAGGTTTTACACTGGTTCCTTTAAGTGCATATTTAAGCAACGGAAGGGTAAAAATAGCATTAGGAGTAGCTAGAGGTAAAGCACAATATGACAAACGCCAAGACATAGCCAAGAAAGACGCCGACAGAAGGATACAAAAAGTATTACGTGAAAGACAAAAACAATAGTTTTTGTTCTATATATAAGGGGGCGTACAGGTTTCGACGGGGGTTTGGAGTCTTTAGTAGCGAGCCGTGTTTTGCTTGGTAACACGCCAAAAACTGGGCAATAAATATAAACGCAAACGATAATTACGTTTTAGCAGCTTAGTAAAACTGCTCGTTTCTACTAGACCTCCCGCAGTCTAGCTAGAAACGTCATCTTAGCGGGGAACGTCTTAAGGGATGCCTTGACCTTAAGTTGTATAATTAGGGCTGGTCGAATCTATAGTATGTTGCTGGACGATAGAGGAGACGAGATCTAAAACAGTAACTACGCTCGTAGAAGCTGAAGGTAAAGGGCCTTCGGACAGGGGTTCGATTCAGAAAGAGTCGCCTTGTGGAGTGATCTACAAGTGAAAATCTGGCTTACATCGGTGAAACCGTAACGTAAAGACGACGGCAATACCGAGGGGTAAAGGGAGAAATCCCAAAGCCCTGTATCGACTCATAGGCTCCTAAATCGAAGGATATGGAGTACTAGGATGGAAGGAACAAAACAATAATTCGCCTTCTATAACACGCCAGAGAACTTTAAAAGAAGTTCAAGATATAGTCAGCACCATTGGAAACAATGGAATAAGGTGTCCCCTCGCCTCCACCAAATAAGAACTTAATATTGATACAATCTAAAGCCCTTGATTTCAGGGGCTTTTAGTGTTTTCGAGGTAAATTTTGATAGTTGAAAAACAGAAAAAAGCTTCAATTACGCTAAATTGTTTGCACCGAAAATGCACCGAAATTTTTTTTTGGATTTACGGTGCATACTTTTTAGCGTTAACATTTTGTGGGAATGTTTCCTCATATGAGCCGTGTGGAGTGTGTGGTAAGGATATATATAGGCTAAAAGTGAGGTAGTGGTTTCAAGAGGTGTAGAGGAGATATAGTCTTATTGAGGTTGTTGGTGTGTGTGGGGGATATATAGGGAATGAGGAAGGCATCTATCTTAGGATAGGTGCTTTTTTTGCCCTTACACTATTCTTAAAGGGAAGATATAGTAAGTGAACTATATGTTTTTAAAGGAAAATACAAAATTATGTTGAATTATAAATCAAATAACTAATTAAAGATTTCGATTTTGTATAAAAATGCAAAATGATAATAATGGAGGTAAAGATAATGACTATTATATCTGATTCTGATGCAACTTTAGAATTACAGAGAATTCTTCCCCAACATCAATCTGCAATAACACTTCTAAACACAACATTACAGAACCCTCAAGTTAGACAAATAACATGGTTAGATCTAGCATGTGGCAAAGGTCAAATTATATCGCAATTAAAAGAAAACTTATCTGATGAGAATCGAAAAAAAATTGTTTATGATGGATATGATATAAACGTGGGTTTTACAAAAGTAGCTTCTAGGATTGCTGGTAACTTAGATTTTAAGGATTATAATTTTAATCATGGTGATTTATCTAAGTTTACAAATATATTAGAACCCAGTCAAAAGTTTGATTTTATAACATGTACTAATGTTGCTCACGAATTACATCCAAACTGTTTTGTAACATTAGTTATAGAATCACTTAAAAGATTATCTGATATAGGGCAATTATTTATATATGATATGGAATCATTAATCAATCCAGAATTGGGTGCATTACCTTTAAAAGGCAATGAAATAAAGGACTTGTTAAATATTATTTTTGAATGTGTAGGAAGTCAGTATAAGGTGCATCCATCAGTTTGGATACATAAAACATGTAGAGGATGGTCTGTTGTAATTAATAGACCCCACCTAAATGTTTGTAATGGTGTATTTGATGACAAAAAGGAAGAAATAACAAATAGGGTTAAAGACAAAATTAGCAACATTTTAGAAATAAGATTCAATGAATGTTGTGAACTTTTAAATACTTTTACAATTTATGGTGCTGATACAGCTGAAGATGAACAGCTAAAGTTAGCAGCTTTGTATGAATTTTGGGCTATTTCCAATGCAAAGGAGGAGATAAAATGAATAAAATTTATATATCATATTCCTCTAATTGTATAGAGATTGAACACCTAACAAGTCGAATATATGATTATTATATTGATACAAATATAAAAATATTAAAAAAAGAATTTGATAAGTCATCAGAAAGTACATTCTCATCTTCAACAGTATTAATTGATGGTTGTGATCTTTTTATTTGTTTTATTGATAAAAGAGATTCAGAAATTATGTTTGAATTGGGCTATGCACTAGGTAAAAATAAAAAGATTATTCTAATAGGTGACTATAGAGATATTCCTTATGACTTGAAAAATTTAACATATATTAGACAAAGTGAAGATATAAATGTAATTTTATTTAATATTGAAAGATATTTAAGCTTATCGGAAGTGAAGAATGAAGACTTCTCTAATCCAAATGAACATTCAATAATATTGGAAAGAGCAGTACGGGAACCAAACTATTTGGATAGTATTGATCCAATTCAATTTGAAAAATTAGTTTATAATTTATTTTGTTCCAATGGGTTAAATGTTGAGATGAATACAAACTACAGAGATTCTGGGTATGATTTTATGTTATATACGCCAACAGGGAAAAGAATTATGATAGAGGTTAAGAAATATAGGACTACTTCAAAAGTTTCAATTTCAACTATTAGACAGTTAGTGGGCTCGATGGTAATAGAGCATATAGATGCTGGTGTTATTATTACTAGTGGACAGTATACTAACTCGGTATCACACTTTATAAACGGAATTGAACAAGAAGTACATCTTTGGACAATTGACAATCTTATTGACATACATGAAAGTATACAGAAATTAATGTGAGCATTTGAACATCCAACATGTTGACTTTAATAATAGGGATGATTAAATTGGTTAAAAAAAGGATAAAGCTGTGTTGTACAGGGGTCGATCCGCTAGTTTTCATTTAATTAGAAGTTCACAATATAGGGGTAACTGGTAGAGTGGGTGGTATAAAATATTTAAATTACTTTGTTGGAATATAGAGGGAAATGGTGGATTGGTGTTGAATAGCTTAAGAAATTTAATAAGCTTATCAAGAAATTAATTAAGAGAGGTGATTTTATGAGTTCAGGCTGGGAATTAGATGACGAGAGACAAGAAGAAATAGGTAAATGTAAATGTGGAGAAGGGAAAGTCGTTCGTATCACAGAATATTATAGTAGTACTAAACCTCCTTTAAGAACAAAAGAAAACACTTATACAAAAACATACTGTAAGAAATGCAAGGAATAAAAGTTAGTGTTATCTGTCTGGGACACATTTAAAGAAAGAATATACCCAATCAATTTGTAGAAATAATCACATAAAGGTCAATCTCTGTATTGATATGCTCCCTTCCACGAAGACAGCGGAAATAATAAGAAATCAATTAAGCGACTAGACCCCGATATTCTTTTGGGCTCTGGTCGTTTTGTTTTTTTTTTGCCTTTGGTAAGAATTAATTTCTGTATTGATTTCTAGGGTTGTTTGGGGGATGAAGAGTAAATTTGTATTAATTGTTAATAGTACTATGAACAATTACAGTGATGAAACATATATCAAGAGGTAAGTACTTTTATTTTGTATTATTTTGTTTTTGGTAGAATAGAAACCAAGCACAGCGGAAGTTAAAAATCCCTGCAAAAAATGGAAGAACTCCATTGCAAGCACCCCTAAAAAATACTATCCTTTTTAGTGACCAAACTGAAAAGGGGAATAAGGAGATGCTAACAATGGAGCAAATATATCGTATCAAATATTTGAAGAAATTTGAAGGGAAAAGTTTAAGAAAAATAGCAAATATTACAGGACATGACTTTGAAACCGTAAAAAAGTACGTTGAGCAGGATAACTTCAACATAGAAATTCGGCCTAAACAAATCAGATCTGGCAAACTTTCGCCATATAGGGACTTAGTAATTAAGTGGTTAACCGATGACATAAGGGCACCTCATAAGCAGCGCCATACTGCTAAAAGGGTATACATCATTTTACAGTATAGATTTATAGTTTTAACTTAAAAAAGGAATAGACGGACCAACCCCGTCTATTTTTCTTTCTATAGAGGAATTGTAGTACTTATACAGAAATAAATATTATACTTTATAGAATAGGAGGCAATTTATAATCTTAATTCCTCTACTAGAAGTTATTAGCATCATAAGCACAATCTTAATATTAGTTTTAGGATTAGGTATTATATACCTAGTCATCAAAGCTGACGGCGCAGTCGATAAGGTTAGGCAAGCAACGCTGGCGTCGCAGAAGGATCAAACTAAAAAAGCAAACAATAAAATGAATTAATATCATATAAATAAGGGGGGAAATCTCTTGAAGGAAGGTCCTAAACAGTTATATGAATTTTTAGTTAATACAGGAGCAGAAAAGATTCCAATAGAAGAAGTGATTACTAGCTTACCTAAATTATATCTTAAAAAATTAACAATTGAAAAATGGATAATAAAGCACCCTGATATTTTTCAATTAGATAATGATTTTATTGGACTTGTTAAGAACAAAATGATTAGTCAAGAATATAATGAAGCGGAGACAGAAGCAAAGAAAATTGATTTTGATGCTTATAGAAGTCAAAGAAATGAAATCGTTAGTGAACTAAGAAAGATGCTTATAGGTCCATTTGAAGAAAAAGAAAAATTAGATACTAGTAAAGCCCCAATGTCGTTTTATCTAGGTGGAAAATTAGCTCCTTTTGGCTCTACGTTTGAAATTATTAATGAGCAGGAGCATGAAGTAAATACTAAAGAGCTAATTGAAGGAGAAAATTTGGATGAAATTATCTCTAATCGAAACCCTTTTAGGCCCTCAACTATGGGTTTTAGTTTCCAAATGAAAAAATTGGTGCCTATTGAGCTTAAAGTAAGCTGGGGAATGTACGATGAAAACAATCAACGAATTCCAATTAATGAACGCTTAGTTTTTACTCCTAAAAATAATAAAAAAATTAATCTACATGAGCCTGGAATGCTAAATTGTAAAGTTAAAGAAAAGAATCGTGTATACCATGTTAGTGTATTCCTCATGAATAGATATAAAAGAGATTCTTATCCCTTACAAAGTGAGGTAATGTTTCAAACCTTTGTTAGTGTTTCCTTTGATAAAAAATATGCTCTATCTATATTAAATAAAGCAGATGAATCAAATTATCAAGATGAATTATTTTACAAATATGTTCAAGAGTATGCTATAGGTCATGGAGTAAGCACAAACTATAGATGTGATGGTGACAAATGTTATGTAGAAAGCGATTGGTTACCTAATTATGAATTGCCTATTGTAGAACATCGTAGAATTTCTAACATTACTTATGAAATGATGGAAATTGCTAAAATGAATAAAGAAGATTTAATAGAAAAACTCTCTTATGTTCCTTCGGTCTATGAAAAGTGGTTGGTAGAACAAGTAAAAACAATTTCTTCATTACCTCATCATCTTCATCAAATAGCTAATGAAAATAGTGCAAAAGTAAGTAAAATTATAAGTAGAATTAAAAAGGGGATAGATATATTAAAAAACAGTGAGGAATGCCTACGAGCTTTCCAATTTGCCAATGAGGTAATGGCATTGCAAAGAGCTCAAAGTAAAGTAGCAAATCATTATAGAAATACTGGTGAAAGAACACATGAGTTGCCACAGGGAGAATGGAGGTTGTTTCAAATTGCTTTCATATTAATGAATATTAGTGGTGTATCTGATTTGGAAAGTGTAGATAGGGAAATTGTAGATTTATTGTGGTTTCCAACTGGTGGTGGAAAAACTGAGGCTTACCTAGGAATTTCAGCTTATACAATGGGCTTGAGAAGATTAAAGGGGATTTGGAATCAGCCGGAAACTTACTCTGGTGTATGTATTATGATGCGTTACACTTTGAGATTATTAACTATACAGCAATTTCAGAGGGCCACTGCTATGATATGTGCTGCAGAAGTAATTCGTAAAAAAAATGAAGAAACTTGGGGGCTGGAGCCCTTTAGAATAGGACTATGGATTGGACAAGCTTCTACCCCTAATAAACTAACCGATGCCTTGGAGAAGCTTACTGAAATTCGTGAAGGAAATACAGTTCTACAAGGAAATCCAATGCAATTACAACATTGCCCTTGGTGTGGAGAATCTTTAACTGTTAATAACTATGATATACAGCAGTATAATCAGATAACTATATGTGGAAATCGGAAATGTCCATTTTCTTCTAATGAGGGGATTCCTGCATTAACAGTTGACGAAGCTATATATAGATATGTACCTACTCTTCTTATTGGTACTGTAGATAAAATTGCTCAAATTGCTTGGGGGAAAGATATACGAGAACTATTTGGTCGAAAAACTCATTATAGCCCATTACAAGGATTTGTAAATGAAAAAAGTTTTCCCTCCTCACATAGAGGAGGTATTAAGACAAAAAAGATTAAGAATCTGCTACCACCAGACTTAATCATTCAAGATGAACTCCATCTTATTAGTGGACCTTTAGGTTCTTTAACAGGTTTATATGAAATAGCTGTAGACTTCTTATGTCAACGTAAACATAATGAAAAAAAGATAGGACCTAAAATTATTGCTTCAACAGCAACTATTAAAGGAGCTGATGAACAAATAAGAAGGTTATTTGGAAGAGAAGCTTCTCAATTTCCACTACCTGTATTAGATGCACGTGATACCTTTTTTTCTTATGAGATACCTATCACAGAAAAACCAGGCAGGCTCTATATAGGAGTGTGTTCACCTGGAGTAAGTGGAAAAATACATTCTGTATATACTTATGCTGCACTGTTAGCTATTGTTAGAAATATAAAGAAGCGTAATTACTTGGATCCTTATTGGAGCATTTTGGGATACTTTAATACGATAAAAGATTTGTCAGGAACTTCTATGTTGTTAAAGGATGAGATACCGATTCGACTGAAGTTAGTATCACAACAAAAACAAGACTGGAGCACCCTAAGGACTGAAGAAATGACTAGTAGAATGCAAGCGTCGGATATACCTAAATTATTAGCAAGAATGGAGCAAGGTGTAGAAGAAGGACAAGCTCTTGATGTAGTGTTAGCTACTAATATGATATCAGTGGGAGTTGATGTAGAAAGATTGGGTTTAATGGTTATGCACAATCAACCTAAAACAGCTTCAGAATATATACAAGCAACAAGCAGAGTGGGTAGAAAGTACCCTGGTTTAGTGCTAACGCTTTTTAACTCCCTACGCTCTAGAGATTTATCGCACTTTGAGAGATTTAAAGGATTTCATCAAGCTATGTATCGGTATGTAGAGGCTACAAGTGTTACAACTTTTGCTCAAGGTACAAGAGATAGAGGATTAGAAGGTTTAATAATCGGTCTTCTGCGACAACATCATCCTGATTTAGCAGAAGAAACAGCAGCAATAAGATTTCAAATTGACAATATTATAGAAGAAGCAATAGAATTTGTTGTAGATAGAGGAAGCAAGACACAGGAAATTAGAGGAGAAGAAATAAGGGGAGAAATAAAAGAAATGCTGGATTGGTGGGAGACTAGAACTAATGAACATGACAGTTTAGCCTATAGTCATAAAAAATATCAAAAATATTATTTGTTAAAACAATTTCATGATGTAATAAAAAGACAAGATGCACGGCCAGCACTTACTTCTTTAAGAAATGTAGAACCTGAAATACCAGTAATAGAGGTGAATTATTATGACTAAAGAACTTGGGAAGTTACGCCCCTCACAACTAATTAGTTACTATGCTCCTGGATCGATTGTAGATTTAATAGAAGATAGTGTCATGATTGTTTCAGCAGATCAATGGGATATCCCATATGAGAATGTTATATACGAGGAAAGGCTTCAAAGATATTTAAAAATTAATCATTTAAAATTAATTGGGGGAGTCTCAGATAAGCTTAAAGTAAAGGGTATTCCCTTTCCTCAATGGAGAATTTGCCCAAGTTGTGGCATGATGAGTCCTTTTGTTAGGAGGACTTGTTATTACTGTGAAAAAGAAAGAAAAGTAGAAATAAAACTTTATCCAGCTCGTTTTATTGTTGTATGCGATAAAGGACATATTAGTGATTTCCCATGGATAGAGTGGGTACATAAAGGTATACCTTGTGAGAAACCAATATTGAAATATGAATCAAGGGGAGAAACTGGCTCACTTTCCGATATTACTGTTAGATGTGTTAAGTGTAATAGACAAACTAATTTAGGAAAAATAATGCAGCAGAATGAATTAAAACAGGTGTTACCAAAATGTACAGGTGAGAGACCTTGGTTAGGGGATCGAGAATTCTGTAAAGAGGGACAAGTGAAAACTTCGTTGCGATCAGCATCAGATGTATTTACACCTATTGTAGCAAGCGCTATTTCTATACCGCTATTAGATGAAAGGGATGAATTGTTTTTTCAAGTAGAACAATCGAGGCAATTGATAGATAATATTGTTCAAAGAGGGGATAATGAAGAAAATATTAAAAATATGGTTTGTATAATGTTTAATATAGAAGAAGCCCTTTATGAAAAAGTCATGAGGATATATCATAATGAAGAAGAAGCACTAAACTATGACAGAATAAGAAGACAAGAATGGGCAACTTTCAAAAATAAAGAAGTCGATGATAGACATAACACCGGATTCTTATCAAAAGAAATTAAATTGCCTATTAGTATGAAGGGCAGCTTTTCCACGTTATTAAGAATAGACAAGCTGAGGGAAGTAAGAGTACTACAAGGGTTTACACGGCTTTATTATCCTGATCCTTTCTCAGAAGAAACTCCAGAAATGCTGCCAATTATGAAGAAAAAGAAGGAATGGCTACCAGCCATTGAAGTAATAGGTGAAGGAGTGTTTTTTGAATTTCGTAGAGAATCCATAGTGAAATGGGAATCAAATAAGAGAGTAAAAGAAGAGGCGCATAAAATAATACAAAGATACAATAAACAAAGAGAAATATATGGCTATGAGAAACGTTTATTATTACCTAGACATATTCTAATTCATACCTTTGCCCACATGATGATAAAAGAATTTGCGATTCATTCTGGCTATGCAACAACCTCACTTCGAGAGAGGCTGTATTGTGGGGATAATATGATGGGTGTATTAATTTATACGTCTTCATCTGACTCAGAAGGTAGCCTAGGAGGATTGATAGAGTTAACTAAAGAAGAAAAATTAATTCATATTTTTGAAAAGGCATTAAATAAAATGGAATATTGTTCTTCGGATCCTTTATGCGTTGATGGAGATATTCAATTTCATACCTCTATAAATGGGGCAGCTTGTCATGCCTGTTGCTTTATATCAGAAACTTCCTGTGAATGGAATAATCAACTATTGGACAGAAGGATGATAAATCCTTTGCCAGGAGAAGAGGATTTAGCGTATTTCTAATATAGCTAACCTATCTAGTATAATCCCAGTGCAAAGTAAGTAAACTGGGATTATACTAAAAATATTTTTGCTTTTTTAAATAAACTCTGGCCTTCTTTAATACTTTTTGCTCTATTTGTCTTATTCTTTCACGAGTTACTCCATATAGGTTTCCTATTTCTTCGAGGGTATAACGTCTATTTGCCTCGTTAAAACCACATCTTAATTTTAAAACATCTAATCCAGAAATACTGGAGAATCCTTTTTCACTTTCTGAAATATAATTAAACAATTCATCAACTAAGTCGTTTGATATATTATAGGTATCTTCATAGAGATAATTGGTGCTGGGTATAAATTCTGGTTCTTCCATTCTAAGTAAGTCTATATGTTCATATCGGAAACATTGGTTAAACTCTAAAGGATTAAGAAAAGGGCGATAACAAACTATCCGATGAATCTCATCTATTTCTGAGAATTCCCCCTGTAAATTATAATATCCATAAAGCTGATCAAGGCTAATATAATTGACGGTCCATAATAATAAATCTTTTTCGTCATTTTCTATTTCGTACTTTTGACCTTTTAGTAAGGCCAGTTCATACTTTTTAGATATCTTTTTTAGCTCTGCTACTCTATGATCAGGTATTCTAATTATATTGTCAGTAGAATTAACATAACGCTGAAATCTTTGATGGACGTAATTAAGTGAATAATGATAAAAGCTTGCACTTTTTTCTGGATTATAATTATCATAAGCTTTATCCAGTGCAAAATAGGATTCTTGAATTAAATCCATTGTGCTAATACAATCAGTGGAATATTTTTTAGCCAATATGTAAATAGCATAGGCATAATATTCTAAGGCTGTTAATAGAAAATCTTTTTTATCCCATAAATAAAAATATTCATTTTTTATTCTACGTCTATTATTTTTTGAGTATATAGCTAGTTTTCTATATGTTTCTTCTAATTCTAGAAAAGGTATTTTGTCAGCTTCACTAGATTTGTTGGTACCACTATTATTATGACTATCGTTATATGTATTAGTAGGTGCCTTGTTATCAGTATTATCCTGTAATGATAGCTTCTTTTTCCACTTTAAGGGATTGAAATACCAAAAACCATTACGATTAGAATCTTTTTGAAAAAATGGATAAGTGGACAACGTACTACTAACACTACTTTCAGCATATGGGAAATCTTTCAAAACATATTTTATAATCTCCGAAACGTGTAATCCAGAGGGATGATAAATTAATGCTTCTGATATTAGCTGTACAATTGTTTTTTTTGAACCTATGTTTTCTTCAGCTAGACGTGAAATATCAATATATCTTTCCTGCGAAGAAGCAGCTTTAAGATCTACTTCCCCAATTGTTAGAAGCAAAACATTGTTTTCCATGTTAAAATTGAGCTTTTGACCAGGTTGTAGTGCATAATCACTCATGAACTCCTCTAAGTGTGGTCCATATAAGATATTTTTTGCTTCATCATGAAAGAAGATAAGAGATATTCTATCATCTTTATTAACTAAGACTACTTCTAAACGTCTATCTTGAATCCATTGACTAAAATAGTGAGATTCTAAGGTTTCTTGTATTCTATCGTAATAGCGTAAAGTATAGCTTAATGTATCTTTATCATAGTTAGACTCTTTATTAGAGGAATTACCTATTTTAAATAATGAAATTTCTTTTGTTTTTTGGCGAGATAAATTTCCCCTTATTAGATCTTCGATGAATTTCACGTCTGTTTTTCCATGATAACTAAATTTTTCAATGCTATCTGGAGAAGCTTCTTCTGGTAAATAAATTAACTTATCTTCAGTAGGTACCAAAAACACATGATTATAGGATTTTAAGTGCTCTCTAACTACTTCGAAATATGCCGAAAAAGAAGGTTGATGAACCTCTATAGCAAAAACTGATTTAATAATATCTCTTATTCGAACTTCTTCACCTAATCTACTAGCTAGCAGTTTTAGTATTCGTGGGGTACAAAGAGCAACTTCTTCTCTAATAAAGTGAGTGATTTGAGATGGTATTTTATCTTCCTTATTAACGTATCCTAACTCACTTAGTGAAACAAGACCTTTCTTATTGACTTTAAAACGATTATCTATATGAGGAAAAAAGAATGCATTAGAATCTTCAATTTGATACTCTTCCTTAATTAGTTGAGTTATTGTTAATATAGTAGCCTTTACTAAAGGTTGCTTGTTTAAAAATCTCACTACTAAATCGTTGAGCAAATTCCATTCACTTAGTAAGATGAAAGTTTGATTCTGATCCGTAGTTACTACACCAAACCTAGGATCCATATTTATTTCCTGTAGGTTATAGGGTGATTTTCTACCCAAATATTGAGTGGGAATACAGGTTGTTTGTAAAGTATCAAATAGATCATGAAGTTTATCGAAATGCATACTTCTACGTTGATAGTGTTGCCGCTCTACTTCCTCATAATAATGCCCGGCTTTTAAGGCAAGATTCAAGTAATTGATAGCATCCTCTTCATGTATCCCTCTACCGTTTGCCCAATTAATGCGTAAATAATCAATAATTAAGCTATAATGTAAGGGGCTACCTAGTTCATTAAAGCATCTATTAATCATAGAGATATTACTAAATACAGGCCCATTTTTCACAATTATCACTTCCATATATAATTAATTTGAGACAAGCTAGACATAATAGACGAATGCAATCTATTTATTATTAAATATTTCTACGGTTTTAGGTAAAATCCTTTGTATGACTTCTAATAATTTAATACAAATCAATTTATATGATTAAGATGCTATCTAAAAAGTATTAGAAGACACTTTTAAAGAATTCGACAAATTCAGATAAAGGAATTATAAAAAATTTGTCTAATTATTATAAATGGTAATTACTAACAAGTCATACATAGATGAATGATAAGTTCCAAAAAGGATCAGGATCATACTTCCATACGTTAATTAAGAAGCTGTTACATACGAGAGTATCAATCTAATAGGAGGGAGCATATGCCAAGTTCATTTAAATCTAATGATACAAATGTCTCAGATATCCTTAAATCTATTGCCAATGGAAACAATCAATTACCAGATTTTCAGAGGGGGTGGGTATGGGATGATAATAGAATTAAAGCGTTAGTTGCCAGCATCTCTAACTCATACCCTGTAGAGGCACTAATGTTTTTAGAGTATGGTGGAGATAGTGTGAGATTTAAATACCGACCTTTCACAGGTGCATCTGCAACTGTGAAACCTGAAATTCTTGTATTAGATGGACAACAAAGATTGACATCAATATTTGGTGCAATGTACTGCAGGGAGGCTATTAATACAAAAACAGATAAAAATAAACCTATTAAAAGATATTATTATCTTAATATTGATATGTGTCTAAATAGTACAACAGATAGAGTTGACGCTATTTATTCTATTCCTGAAGACAAAATGATTAGGTCTGATTTTGGTAGAAAGATAGACCTTGATTTAAGTACACGAGAAAATGAATTTAAAAATCATATGTTCCCTCTTAATATTGTATATGATCTAATCAAATGTAATACCTGGCAGAATGAATATCAGGTATACCATCAATATGCACCAGATGTGCTACAAAGATATGGGCGTTTTATTGCTAATGTTTTGGTACCAATACAAACATATAAGGTACCAGTAATCACACTTGATAAATCGACTCCGAAAGAAGCTGTATGCCAAGTATTTGAAAATGTAAATACAGGTGGTGTATCTCTGACAGTCTTTGAGTTAATAACAGCTACTTTTGCCGCAGATAACTTTGAATTGAGGAAAGACTGGGAAAAAAGAAAAGAAGAATTTATTAATAAATCAGCACTCTCTGTTAATAACCTCAATCAAGCTGTTTTATCAGTTGTTTCTTCAACAGACTTCCTAACAGCCATTACTCTTTTAAGTCGTTATTATGTGAAGAAAAATGGTGGAGAGGCTGTTAGCTGTAAAAGAAAGGATGTTTTAGCTTTAACCTTACCAGATTATCTTCAATACGCTGATCAATTATCTAGCGGGTTCTTAAAAGCTGCTACTTTTTTAAAGGAACAGAGGATCTTTTCTGCAAGGGACTTACCATATAGTACTCAATTAATCCCAATGGCAGTTATTTTTGCATTACTTGGAGATAAAACAAAAGATAACACTATTAAAGAAAAGATTGCTAGGTGGTATTGGTGTGGTGTCTTTGGTGAAATGTATGGTGGTGCAAATGAAACAAGATATGCTAATGATGTTGTTGGGTTAATGTCGTGGATAGAAGATAATGGGAACCCACCTGAAACTGTTAGTAGGGCATATTTTAATCCAACTAGATTACTGACTTTACAATCTAGACTAAGTGCTGCATATAAAGGAGTAATGGCTTTAATTCTTGGAGCGGGTGCTCTAG
Source organism: Clostridium aceticum (assembly GCF_001042715.1). NCBI lineage: Bacteria > Bacillati > Bacillota > Clostridia > Peptostreptococcales > Natronincolaceae > Andreesenella > Andreesenella acetica. Next base: position 1,340,709 of record NZ_CP009687.1, read on the forward strand.
ATTTTATTAGTGGTAGTGCTATGGATTTTACAGTGTTCCTCGATGAGAATACTGATATACACCATATATTTCCACGGGCTTATTGCGAAGATAATAATATACCTAAAGAAAAATGGAACTCTATTGTTAATAAGACTCCATTATTTGCTCGCACAAACCGTATTTTAGGTGGTAGTGCTCCAAGCCATTACTTGATGCAAATAGAAAAGAATAATCGTGTATCAGGAACACAATTAGATATACATGTAGCTAGCCACTTAATACATATATCTTCAATAAGATCAGATAATTTCCAAGAGTTTCTTATATATCGGGCCAAGGCTCTACTTGATATTATAAGTCAAGCGATGGGTAAATCTATAACAAATAGAGATAGCGATGAAGTGGTTGCAGCTTTTGGGGACTCACTTTAAATATCAGTAGCTCCTATTGGCTACAAACAATACTCTAAGATGGATAAATTGCATAGAGTCTATGAATCAACCCAAGTAAAAAGTATTAAGCCTAAGTATTTGATAAAAATTAGATGATTTTATAGATAAAAATATAATCTATAGGCTGAAAGAGGTGAAGTGATGGAAGTTGTTGATCAAAGTGAAGTGATAGAACTATTCGATGTTGTAGAGGAGACGGTAGAAGATGAAGGAATTGTGCAAATTTATTGTGAAGGTTTCAGGGGTATACAAACATATGAGAAGGAGGACATAAATAAGGTAATCAAAAACCTATTTGAATCGTGTAATGTAAATTTTCTAATTGGTTCTGGTTATTGTTATGAAAGACTTAGGACTTTAGGAAATTTAGAGACTCTTATCGAGCAAAATGCCTTAACCAATAAAGATAATGATAATAATAGAATTGCAATTGAATCGTTGATCTTATATGATTTTTTCAGAAATAGTATCTATCCCCATAAAGAAGACATAGAAAGCAAATGCTCTTTTGAAAATTCGAATATATTTATTTTAAAACTAGCAGCATTATTATCTAATAGAAATGATAAGAACTTACTAAAACGTATTAATTTATTTACAACAAACTACGATATGTTTTTTGAGTTGTCTCTAGAAAAAAATAAGATTTATTATAATGATGGATTTGCAGGTAGGTTAGTACCAACGTTTTCTACTCAAAATTATAATAAAATAGTGAAACAAATTGTTCAGAATACAGAGAGAGAATCTCAAATACCTACAGTTAACCTATTTAAATTACATGGATCATTAAGTTGGTCTAAGGAATGTGATGAAATTGTATATAAAACAGACCCAGCGAACTATTTGAGTGTGATTGAAGAATGCGCCATGGTATTTGAAAATTCAGATTTTAAGTATGATAAATCTTCAGCCACTACTAGTATTAATGAGTCCGTTGATCTAATTAATATGCTAGGTACTGAATTTAGTGGAGAATTGGTTGAACAGGTTAATAAATTTACTGAAGCATATCAAAAATTGCATATTATTAATCCCACTAAGAAAAAATTCGAAGAAACACTACTTGCAAATGTTTACTATGACTTGTTAAGAATGTACTCAAATGAATTAGAAAAGAATACTTCAGTTCTCTTTGTATTTGGATTCTCATTTAAAGATGAGCATATCTACAGCATTACAAAGAGAGCCTTAGCTAATCCTTCAATGATAATGTATATTTTTATATATAATGAGCGTTCTCTTAGGGACTTTAAAGAAATGTTTAAAGATCATTACAATGTCTTTTATATTTATTGCCAAAACAAAAATATTGATTTAAATGAGTTTACCTCTATCCTGTTTGGGGGTTAAGTATGAACGATATTTTATTAATAGGTGAAGTCATTGATGTTATTGGAATTAGTACTAAAGTAAAGGTATATGAGGAAAAAAATACAGCTAGACTCTTATATAATGGAAAAGTTATAAAGAATATTGCTGTTGGAAATTACGTGAAAATACTTAAAGGTTATACTGAAATTATTGCAGTTATTGAAGGTGAGTACATAAAAGAAATAAAGAATGTTGATTCATATAGTAAGCATACGGATACTTACTCTAGGATATTAGACGTTAAGATACTTGGACATTTCAGTCAGAATAAGGCTTTCGTTAAAGGTGTCTATGAAACGCCGATGATATCAAACTACGTGTATGTGTTGCAAGAAGATGAAGTTCAAAAAATATTTTGCTTTACAAAAGATATGGAGCCTGTTATTAGGATTGGTAATATCTCAGGCTATGATAACTATAAGCTAGCCCTTAGTCTTCAGAAACTATTTGCTAGTCATATCGGTATATTCGGAAATACCGGTAGTGGAAAGTCAAATACTTTGGCAAAGGTATATACTGAGTTATTCAAATCAGGATTGAATTATGAAAAAAGCAAATTTCTCCTTATTGATTTCAATGATGAATATACCTCGGAGGCAGTTTTAGTGATCCAAAAAAAGGTTTATAGACTAGACACGAGATCAAATACTGGGGATAAATATCCTTTGCCAAGAAGTGTTATTGAAGATTCAGTATTCTGGTCGATAATACTTGATGCTACAGATAAAACCCAACGCCCTTTTCTTGAGAGAGTGTTAAAAAGCTATAAGTTCTATAAAATTCGTTCTTTTAGTTTTACTGATGTAATTAGGGTTATTCATGAAAATCCCTCTAAGTTTAATAAGGTTAAGACTGAAACTACTAATGTCTTACAAAAAATTTATGGTGGTAATGCATATGATTATGAAAGGATTTTTGATGATATAGAACACCATAGTGTAGGTGCTTGTTTATATAATCGGGAAGGCGGTCAATATTTTAATACGATTGAACTACTGGAAGATTATATAAAGGCTAAGATTGAAGATCTTGGTTGTGTTGATATTTTCGATCCAATAGAGTGTCAGTCTCTTGATCCTTTAGTTCTATTTGATATTGTACTAAATTATAAGCATGTCTATGAGCTGCTAAAAGGATATAGCAATGATGAACATATTTCTCCTATGATAAAGAGGTCAGAGAAGAGAATTAATGAAATTTCTAGAGTTCTTGAATTTAAAGATGAGATACAAGATGAGATGGCTATTCAAGTAGTTTCTATATCTAATTGTAATATACATATGAAAAAAATAATACCATTACTTATTTGTAAAGAAGCATATGATAACCAAAAAGAGGCACCTAAGGGAAGTAAGAGTCTTCACCTAATTATTGATGAAGCACACAATATACTTTCTGAGAACTCAAACAGAGAAAGTGCTTCATGGAAGGATTATCGATTAGAGGTTTTTGAAGAAATTATTAAAGAAGGAAGAAAGTTTGGATGTTTCATTACTATAGCGAGTCAAAGGCCATCGGATATTTCGGCAACTTTGGTATCGCAGCTACATAACTATTTCATTCACCGACTAGTAAACGAGGAAGATTTATTCACTATAAGGAAGTCTGTTTCCTTTTTAGATAAGTCTAAACAAGAGATGATACCAATTTTATCACAAGGACAATGTATATGTAGCGGTTTAGCACTTGATTTTCCTGTAAATGTTCAGGTAGATGAGCTTGCGGATGCTAATAAGCCTGACAGTAAAGACATAAATGTTATTGACTTATGGAAGCCCTAATAAGTTTTTAATTATCTCTTAATTATCTCTGACTATGTTGACAGTAGAAGAAATATAGATACTTATTAAAAATTTATAACCAGGACAATATAATAACCGTGATTAATTTTAGAATTCTAAATACAAGCTAGGAGGAAATAATGTCGGAAAAAGTAAAAAGATTAAAACCTACACCAGATACACTGAGAGAACTATATCTTAAGTCTGGAAACAAATGTGCTTTTACTGGATGTCCACAACTAATGATCGATGAGAATGGTGTTTTTATAGGAGAAGTATGTCATATAGAGGGGGCAATGCCAGGTGGAGAAAGATTTAATAAAAATCAATCAAATGAAGATAGAAGAAAGTTTGAAAATTTAATGCTTATGTGCCATAAACATCATAAGATAACTAACGATGTTTACAAATATACAGTAGAAAAATTAAGAGAAATGAAGAAAAATCATGAGAGAAAGTTTACAGATATTGAAACGAAAATCGCTGAAAGTATAAAAGATTATGCTAAGGAAGATATAATAAGCATGCCAAAGACATTAAATGGTATGAATGAATATTTTGCATGGGGACAAGATCAAGAAGAGTTACTGGAAACTATAAAGCAAATAAATGTTTTTGCTGAGAATTTAAAGCAACTACCACACGGAACCAGAGCTATATTGGCAATTGTATGCGAAAGAGTTGAAAAAGAGAAAATAGTTGGTGCAATAGAATTTAAAGTGCCAGCAAGTGAGATACAAAAAGTATCTAGAATAGCATTTAATGATCTTAAAGAGCATTTAGCTATTTTAATTAAATATAAAATGTGTTATATAGAAAAAGACTGGGATGAAATAGAAAAGATATATTTAAATACTGGCGCTTATGATGGTTGGTGGGGCGATATTAAAGAGTATTGTATTAACAAAAATATTTCTTTAGCTGAAATTATAACTAATTTAGATTTCAGTATGTTGGACTAGCAAACGATAATTACGTTTTAGCAGCTTAGTAAAACTGCTCGTTTCTACTAGACCACCCGCAGTCTAGCTAGAAACGTCATCTTAGCGGGGAACGTCTTAAGGGATGCCTTGACCTTAAGTTGTATAATTAGGGCTGGTCGAATCTATAGTATGTTGCTGGACGATAGAGGAGACGAGAATTAAAACAGTAACTACGCTCGTAGAAGCTGAAGGTAAAGGGCCTTCGGACAGAGGTTCGATTCAAAAAGAGTCGCCTTGTGGAGTGATCTACAAGTGAAAATCTGGTTTACATCGGTGAAACCGTAACGTAAAGACGACGGCAATACCGAGGGGTAAAGGGAGAAATCCCAAAGCCCTGTATCGACTCATAGGCTCCTAAATCGTAAGATATGGAGTACTAGGATAGAAGTTTTGATTGGGGACATTTCCCCAACAGAAGAGGAATACTCCAGATAGGTGTGTATCCCCTTACATTATATCTTCTATAACACGCCAGAGAACTTCAAAGGAAGTTCAAGATATAGTCAGCACCATTGGAAACAATGGACTAAGGTGTCCCCTCGCCTCCACCAGTGAAACTTTCGACCGTATTGAGTCAATTGACTTGATACGGTCTTTTGTATTTTTTTCTTATGCAATTTAAATCCACAAAAGTATAAAAGCTGCATTTGAAGCAGCTTTTTCTGTGTATTATCGCTTATTTCATGATAGCACTTTAAGGAAATGGGAAAAGTATAGATTTGTAACCTAATATAAAGTTATTATCAAAATACTGACTTAATATGGTTTTTACCTGAGTGGTACGTTGATTATTTGACCAACGAAGATAATGTTCGGGTTAATAATCTGAGGATTAGCAGCGATGATAGCCTGCAGACTAACACCAGTACGTCTAGCAATACTGATTAGGGTTTCACCTACCGAAACATATATTTGAATCATATTTAGTGGTAGCGGTGGCGGCAAGGGTGGGGTTATCACTAAATTTATAACCTGGTTCACAAAAATAAGGAAAGGATCGAAGATTTGAGGGTTTTGGGCCCATAATAATTCTACCGTCAGACCGAAGCGGCGAGCAATAGAAAAGAGGGTATCTCCCAACCTTACAAGATATTGTGCCCGGGCAAAGCCAGGATTAGGTGGTATTGGTGCCGCTGAAGGGATAGTGACAATTTGCCCCGGATAAAGGATATTAGGATTGATAATTCCAGGATTAGCTATCAAAATTTCTTGGATGGATACATTAAAAATTCTTGCTAGAAAAAAAAGAGTATCTCCTGGTATGATAACGATGTTAACGTGAGGTCTTTGATGCATTTTTTTCACTCCTTTGCGTGTTATAGTCATTCTCAGTAAATAATATTCATGACTAAAAAAAGTGTGTTGTTTTAAAGGTTTGGTCTTATGCAATAAGTCATGGAGATGTTTTATTTGACTTATCAATATTCTAATATTAAAATTAATTGAAGTGATAAAAATGCAAATATTTTCTAGAGAAAAAAGCCAAATAGGGATATATATCATGCAATGTTTAGAGGGATAGATAAAAGAGATATATTTTTGACACAAAATGATTATAAAAAATTCTTATATCCCCCTAGCTTTGGGAAAATAAGCGATGATTAATAAAATTATAAAACGAAAGGTAGGTGAAAAACCTGATTTGTGGTTGCAGCAGAGAAAACAAATACTAGGGATCGTTTAATGGATATTTAGTTTATAAAACTGCCAAAGTACACCTAAAAGGAAAGGCTTTGATGGTAGAAATAAATCAGGGACCACTAACAGTTGTAATCTTGTTGTACTTTATTGTTAAAATGCAATAAAGGCTCTGCGAGATTTATAAATGTGAGGTGATACCCTAGTGGTTGAATCCTGTTATACCACCGCTTTGTTTAGTACACAAAGTGAAAAATCGTAATGTTATGCTATGTTACGGTTTTAGAAATCAGGGTATTTATGGCATCAACATTAAATTTTGTAGAGTATGTGTGCGAGCAAATTAGCGATGCTGGTAGTATTACATATAAAAAGATGTTTGGTGAATATGGAATCTACTGTAACGGTAAAATTTTAGGTCTTATATGCAACAATCAATTTTTTGTAAAAAAAACAGTAGCAGGAGCATCTTTATTGAGCACAAAAGAAGCATCACCATACCCAGGTGCAAAACCTCATTTTGTTATTGATTTTTTAGACGAGAGAGAGTCTTTGAGGGAATTTATTATCAAAACTTGTGAAGAACTACCTATGCCGAAGCCCAAAAAGAAGAAGTGATAAGTATATAAAGACAGATTCATTAAGATGCCGAATAAGATACAAATCCATAACAAAAAGATAGAGGAATAACAAAATTAGTGAATTTCACCCACCACTCCTCGCCTCCACCAAATAATCTACCATCTATTGATAAAAAGTTTTATCAGCAGGTGGTTTTATTTTGTTCTGAAAAGCCTTGAAACAAGCGATTCCCGGAGATTATCTAGGGGTCGCTTGCTTCAATTTTGGGAGTATGTTATTCAGTATTTTCATCAGTGATTGCTGGTATAAGCCGGGAGTGTGGGTAATAATCGTTTGACTTTTCATAGGTGTAGAGCTCGCAGCTATAAGAAATACCAGTTTTAATTGTTTTTGTTGGATTTGACGATTATAATATATAGCATGTATTATTTAATGAAGAAAGTGGGTCCATGGATTACAAAACAACAAAAGAAGCCACTGAAAAATAGGACCTAACTGAACGCCGAGTACAAGTCTTATGCTGGTAAGGGAAAATTCTTGGTGTATCTCGTCTAGGCGGGGTATATATCTAAAGACACAGAGAAGTTGGAAGATGGTCGGTACAAAAGAAACACTGACGAAAAGAAAGTAACGTAAAGTGAAATACTTTGGGCTAGCCCGGTATAATCAGTCCAGGAATACTCATTTAGAATGGAGGAGTAGCGGTGAAAAAGAAATTGATTCTTAGCAAAACTATTGTAAGAAGTTTTATTATTTTTGTAATAGCTATTCTTCTAGTAACATGGGTTATGACTATAGTGGCCATTCGGAATGAAAAAGAAACCGAGTTTAAAAATGCTATTAATAATAATGAGAATCTTACATTAGTTTTGGAAAAACATGTATCGGGTGTATTGTGGCATGTAGAGAGTCAGTTTTTTTCACTAAGAAATTATGAATACAGAGCAAATGTTGAAGAAATACAGAAAATTTTAGAAAATATAGTTGTGTCAAGACCCGATTTGTTTAATCTTATATCTATAATAGACTCTGATGGAAATGTAAAGGTAACAAATCAAAAAGAATTCATACCAACATACAGTGGAGATAGAGATTTTTTTATTTATCATAAAGCTAATGAAGATTTGTCTATTAAAATGAACAGACCACTATTAGGAAGAGTAACGGGAAAATGGTATATTCCGATTAGTCTGCGCTTAGAAAATGAAAATGGAGAATTTGAAGGTGTTTTACTTGCTTCATTAAATCCATATTACTTTACTGATATTTTTCAGGAATTAAATATAGGAAAAAAATCTTTACTATTTATGGCAGATTATAATGGCATTATATATAGCGGCATCTATGATGAAAATGAATTAGAACTTGATATTTCAATTCCTGTTGAAAGATTAAGCCCTGTTATAGAAAGAGGCAAACCTTTTTCCGATAGAAATAAAAGTTTTATAGATGAAGCCGAAAAAATAAGGAGTTTTTCTTTTGTAGGAGAACACTTACTATTTGTATCTGTTCAAACAGATATTGAGGAATTTTTAGGTAGTTATAGAACAAGAACAAATCTTCGGATAATAGCGTTAGTATTATTAACAATAATTATTATTGTCGTCCTGTTTAATATAATAAAAGCTGTTAGATCATTAGAAGAAAAAAATAAGGATTTGCTGATTACTGAGGATATTCTTAAAGAAAGTGAATCCCGAAACCATGCCTTGCTGGAGGGAATACCAGACTTGCTGTTTGTATTTAATAACGAGGGCTTTTTTATGGATTTTCACAACAGCAATTTGGATAAGATTTTGGTATCGGAAGAAGGATTTCTCCATAAGCACGTAACGGAAGTTTTGCCTGTTGAATTAGCTGCTATTACTCTTGAAAAACTGGATATTGTACTAAAAACAGGTGAGACTCAAGTATATGAGTACAGCCTGACTATAGGGGATGAAATCGAATATTTCGAAAGCAGAATAGTTTACAGCACTGAAAACAGCGTGTTAGCCATAGTCCGCGACATCACCGAGCGCAAGCGGACAGAGGAATCTTTACTAGCGAGCGAATCAAGATATCGTTCAGTTATTTCGGTATCTAATACAGGGGTCTGGGAATATAGTAACAAAAAAAAGTATCTCTGGTGTACTAAAGAATATTTTGAAATGCTTGGTCGAAATGTGTCAGACTATATAATGGACGGAACAGCTAATATTAATGAAGTATGGGTGGAATTGTTGCATCCGGATGATCGAGACAAGGCATTTTCAATATTCATGGAATACTTAAAGAATGGATCAGTGGGGATGTATGAAAACTATTACCGTATGAAACATGCTAATGGAAGTTGGCTTTGGATATGGTCGAGAGGTCAGACACTTAAGAATACTGATGGAAACTTATCAAACCTAACAGTTGGAACACATATAAACATTACGGAATTAAAAGAAATGGAATTTAATTTGTTTAATGAGAAGGAGAAGTTTAAAACTACTTTGATCTCTATAGGTGATGGAGTAATTTCGACAGATATTAAAGGTAATGTACTAATTATGAACAAGGTTTCAGAGCAACTTACTGGCTGGACACAAGAAGAAGCCGTTGGTAAACCCATAGAAGAAGTGTTTTATATCATGAATGAATTTACTCGTGAGCCGTGTGAAAATCCTGTGAAAAGAGTACTTGAAACAGGAGAGACTGTTGAAATGGCTAACCATACCATGCTGATTTCAAAGGATGGCACAGAAAGACCAATTGAGGACAGTGCCGCGCCAATTAAAGATGAGAGTGGCAATATTCGTGGAGTGGTTTTGGTATTCAGGGACTTTACTGAGAAGAAAAGGAGCCAGGATGAAATCAAATATCTGAGTTTCCATGACCATTTGACAAGGTTGTATAACCGAAGATTTTTTGAGGTGGAGATGGAAAGGATTGACACCGAAAGAAATCTGCCCATTAGTATTATCATGGGAGATGTGAATGGTTTGAAGCTGATAAATGATACCTTCGGACATTCTGTAGGCGATGAGCTCCTGGTGAAAGCGACAAAAATCCTGAAAGACAGTTTTAGAGCGGATGACATTGTCGCAAGAGTCGGAGGGGATGAAATTGCTGTCCTGTTACCAAAAACGGATGCTTCAGAAGCTAAGGAACTCATTAAAAGACTGCAGACAAACCTTAAAAAGGAACAGGTAAGAGACATAGAAATTTCTATCTCATTTGGCTGCGAAACCAAGATAGATTCTACTGAATCATTAGCTTTGGTACTTAAGAAAGCCGAAGATTACATGTACAATAATAAACTTTTTGAAAGTCCGAGTGTCAGAGGAAGAGTTATTGATAATATTATCACAACGATTAATGCAAAAAGTCCCAGAGAAAAAGCTCACTCTGAAAGAGTATCGCAGCTATGTATTGCTATTGGAGATGCTTTAAAAATGGGGGAATATGACATAAATAGATTAAAAGCATTAGGTCTATTTCATGATATTGGTAAAATTGCTATTGCTGATGATATCTTGAACAAACCAGATAAGTTGACAGAAAGTGAATACAAAGAAATCTGTCGACATGCTGAAATTGGTTATCGGGTTTTAAGCGCAGTGAATGACATGTCTGAGATGGCTGAGCACGTGCTATACCATCATGAGAGGTGGGATGGTAAAGGCTATCCAAAAGGCCTAAAAGGAGGTTCAATTCCTCTGCCATCTAGAATTTGTGCCCTCGCGGATGCTTATGATGCTATGACCAGTGATAGAAGTTATCGCCCTGCTATGTCAAACGAAGATGCAGTTGCAGAACTGAAAAAGAATGCAGGGACACAGTTTGATCCTGAGCTTGTAGAGGTATTCGTAGAACAGGTATTGCCCGAATACAGGAATGGGAACACCGATTAACATGTTCCCGTATGCGACCTTTCTCTAAAAAGGCAAAAAAACCGTTGAAAAGTGAAGTTTCTTCATTGGCATATTGCTTAATGACTAATCATGTACACATGCTTTTAAAAGGGGTAAAGAGGAAATAGGGAATTTTATTAGAAGAATTGCCGTGGGATATGCTAATATCATAATAGTACACATGGAAGAACAGGCCATTTATTCCAAAACAAGTATCAAAATGAGCCTGTTAACAATGATAACCACCTGCTGACAGTTACAAGATATATATACCAAAATCCTCTAAAAGCAGGTATTATCAAGAATATTAAGGATTATAGATAGAGGTGATAATGATTATTTGATTAATAAAAATACTATCATAGATACTATTATAGATAAGGATATTCTTAAAGGATACTTTATTAATACCGAAAGTTTTATAGAATTTAACAACCCCCAAAATTACGATAAATGTTTAGATTATGAGGAGAAGAAAAGATATACTGATGATAATTTAAGACAAATAATTTTAGAAATCATGGAGATAGAAAAATTACCACTGATGGAGATAAAAAGAAGAAATAACTTTTTAAGCAGAATAAAAAATGAAACAGGAGCCAGCATTAGGCAACTTGAAAGGGTATTGGGCATTGGTAGAAACATCATACAAAAAGCTTAATAGAGACAAGTCAAATAAAATGTCCCTCTGACTTATATAACTGTAAAGACTGATGAAGAACTAAATAAGAATAAGAAGAAAATAACAGACCTAATTCAAAAGAACAAGATGCTAGGTGACGCTTTACTTGTTATCTGTTTAGGCACATGATAGAATAAAAATGGAAGAATAGACACCTTTTTCAAAATCAATATAAAAGGACTGTTCCTTTTAGGCTAAAAGAAAAGTAGAATACTAAGCAAACTGGAGCAAAAATGACTTTGAAGAATCTTTCTGTATAGTTAATTAACTGTATGTCTACTTTAGACTCATGAAGTCAATGGAGAAAAATGAATACTAAAGAAGTTTTAGAGAGATAGAGGCTGAAAATATTTTTCTAATTTTTGTCAGATGCAATCAATATAGAGTTATAATATAGATATAAAAACTTTGATAATTTTCAAATTGGTAGCTGAGGTGTATTTAGATGACTGTTGATTACAAAGAAATAGAGAAAATTAGAAATCAAATAAATAGTATTCTTCAGGCAGAAGACATAATATTATTTGGTTCTTATGCCAAGGGAGTTGTTTCTAAAAAAAGCGATATAGATCTCTGCATTGTCGTAAATACAAATAACAAGAGGAAATTGATGCAAGAAATTCTTCTGAAAATAGATATAGATATAGATATCGATATAGTTATTTATACTCTAGATGAATGGGAAAAATATAAGAATGATCATTCTACATTTGCCAATGTTATATTAAGAACAGGAGTGAGTATAAGTGGTTGATACAAAAAGATATATTGATTGGTTTAAGATGGCTCTTAAGGACTTAAATAGTGCCGAAATACTTTATAAACATGATGCTGATCTAGGTATTGTATGTTTTCATTGTCAGCAAGCAATAGAAAAATACTTAAAAGGATATTTAATTGCTCAAACTGGAGTTTTGCAAGAGGGACATAGTTTAGTAAAACTCTGTAAAAAAGCATCGGACTATGATAAAAACTTTAAAGATTATGTAAAAGATTGTGCCTTTATAAATACTTTTTATATTGAAACAAGGTATCCTGCTGAGGACCCTATGATAGTTTCAAAAGAAGAGGTAGAGGAATGTTTAAGCATCACAAAATCTATAATTAAGTATGTTGATAGATTAATAGAAATATAATGCATGACTAGTACCGCAGCAACTGAAGTCATGGGGACGCTTTGTTTGACTTATCAAGACTTATCAAGACTTATCAATACTTATCAATACTCCCCTGTTAGAATTAATCGAGGTGGTAAAAATGCCAAGATATGTTAGAGAAAAAAGTGAAATAGGGATATATCATATAATGCTTAAAGGGATAGATAAAAGAGATATATTTTTGACACAAAATAATCGTAAAAAATTTTTGCATTATATTGAATTAGCTAAAGAAATAAAGTGAAGTTTCTTTATTGGCATATTGCTTAATGACTAATCATGTACACATGCTTTTAAAAGGGGTAAAGAGGAAATAGGGAATTTTATTACAAGAATTGCCGTGGGATATGCTAATATCATAATAGTACACATGGAAGAACAGACCATTTATTCCAAAACAGGCATCAAAGTGAGCCTGTTAACAATGATAACCACCTGCTGACAGTTACAAGATATATATACCAAAATCCTTTAAAAGCAGGTATTGTCAAGAATATTAAGGATTATAGATGGAGTAGTTAGCGTGAAAAATAACGTAGCTCAAAGTAAAAAAGGGCACGCTTAATAAAGGTCTTTTAAGACCTCAAAAAATAAAGCTTTAATTTAAGCCACAGAAATATCACCTTCTTTTATTAGGCCAAGAGAAATTAGAAGTTTTGCTGCTTGCTTAACAGCTTTGAGCTTTTGTTTTTCCACCATTTCATGTGGCATATCAATTTTATACAGGTCGCTTGGATTCCATACTTCGCCAGTAACAAACATATTGTAGATGGCTGTGAGTATCATCCTTGCGATAGCAATAATTGCTCTTTTTTTACCTCTCCTTTTAGAAATGCGTTCGTACTTGATTTTGTAGTAAGGAGCCTTGTCGGATTTCACGGCTGCATGGGCAACTTGTACCAATGCAGGTTTGAGGTATACACCGGCACGTGTAATGCGGACAGATTTCTTCTTACCAGCAGATTCATTATTGCCAGGCGTTAGGCCCGCCCAGCAGCACAAACGCTTGGAGTTGGTAAATTGAGACATATCTGTACCTATCTCGGAGATAATGGTGATTGCAGATGCTCTGTTAACTCCGGGGATGGTACAGAGAAGGTTAATGACATCTTCATAAGGTTCAACCAACTTGTCAAGCCTTTCATCCAGTTCAGCGATGGAATTAGCTACGTAGTCAAGATGGGAACGAACCATAAGCATACGCTCTTTTTGAGCCTGAGTCATTTGATATCCTTCAATAGATTCAACTACAGTATCTGCTTTTTTCTTTAATGATTTTTGAAGAAGAGAAGTACAGTATTCTGGATCGAAAGTATCAGAGGAAATGAGATAGTCCGTGATAGAAGTGGCAGATTTGCCAAACATGTCAGAAACGACAGCATCAATGGCTACATTGCAAACAGTGAACGCATTCTGAAAACGGTTCTTTTCACTGCTTCTACAAGAAACAAGTTTAGACCGATAGCGAGTGTATTCACGAAGAATACGTATTGGTTTATCAGGAATAAAACTCCCAGGGACTAAACCAAGGCGAAAAAGATCACCAATCCACTTAGAATCTTTTTTATCATCCTTGTTACCTTTTACAGCCTTCACCCATTTGGGGTTGGCAATAGTGATACGGATAGTATCTTCCAAAAGATTGTAGACAGGAACCCAATACTTTCCAGTAGATTCCATGCACACATCATAGCAGTTGTTATCAATCAACCACTGCTTGAATTGAAGAATGGAGTTGTTAAAGGTGGAGAATCTTTTCTTGGAATAATAGGGAGTTATTCCTTGAGAAGTAATGAGTGTGGCAACGAGAAAAGTCTTATGCACATCGACGCCACAACAGATAGGGTAAACAACTTTCACGGCATAGCCTCCTTTTATAATTAATATGGAGGAAGACATTGACTGAACCATCGCACATTTAACGTAAGAATTAAAACAATTATTAGCGTGCGGTCTAATAGAACCACTTATCTGTGCTTGAAAGATGGCTCTTACACTGGTTATAATACTGTTTTGAACTGAGGAGTAATCTACGACTCACCCCGCCGTGCTTTGTAGTATATCTTCTCTCTTAAAAGAATAATAACAAATTGGTGAAAGCCGCGCACCATTTTTTCATTACTATTTGTGCCGCCAGCGGTAGCGGCGGAATGGAGGTTATAATGATTATTTAATTAATAAAAACACTATAGCAGATAAGGATATTCTTAAAGGATACTTTATCAATACCGAAAGTTTTATAGAATTTAACAACCCCAAAAATTACGATAAATGCTTAGATTATGCGGAGAAGAAAAGATATACTGATGATAATTTAAGACAAATAATTTTAGAAATCATGGAGATAGAAAAATTACCAATGATGGAGATAAAAACAAGAAATAACGTTTTAAGCAGAATAAAAAATGAAACAGGAGCCAGCATTAGGCAACTTGAAAGGGTATTGGGCATTGCTAGAAACATCATAGAAAAAGCTTAATAGAGACAAGTCAAACAAAACGTCCCCCTGGCTCGGACTGGCTAAACGTCCCCCTGGCTCGGGAAAAATAAGTTGAGAGGAGACTAGCAAGTTGCAACAGAATAAAGATAACAAGAATTTGGAAAAATCCTATAAACTATTGGTTGGTTGGATTCTTTCATTATTAGTGATTACGGGCTTATTTAGTGTACTACAAATAAGGCTAAATTTAAATCTTAGTTCAAAGGTAGTAACATTCTTTTGCTTTTACTTTATACATTTGTATATTATCAGCTTATTTTTGATGATTTATAAAACAGAGAGGGTCTACTATATAAACTACGTAACCTATAAAGAGGCTCAAGAAGCGACAAGGGAGGAACGAAGGGCTTTTGCATACAAACATCTTAGGGTCTTTTGTATTGCCACTATTATTTTTATAATCTATTCGATTATTTCACTTATATTTGAATATCTGATAATAGTGGATATAGGAGTGTTTACAATGATTACTATCATTTCAGCTATAAGGACTGTTCCTTTTAGGCTAAAGGAAAAGTAGAATACTAAACAAATTGGTGAAAAAATGACTTAGCGTTATGGGGACGCTTTGTTTGGTAAGATCTGCTAGAAAAAAAGTCAAATAGGGATATATTGAGGGAGGCTATTTAAGATAAGCTGCCTCCCTTTGTTAATTTTAATTAAACAAATAAGTTTTTCTATAATAATTTTTGTTGTTTTATAAAATGGATTCTTCAATTAAAACCTTCCAGCTAAATACCACTCTAAAAGTTCTGTATCAGGTGCTGTGAATATTTTTTTACTTGGACCCTTTTCTATTACCTCTCCTTTATAGAAGAAAGCTACTTCATCTGCAATTCTACGAGCCTGCTCCATATTATGTGTAACAATGACAATTGTATATTTTTGTTTTAACACCATAAGTAGGTCTTCAATTTTAAAAGTAGCAATTGGGTCTAGGGCAGAGCAAGGTTCATCAAATAGTATAACATCAGGATCAATCGTAAGAGCTCTAGCAATACATAGTCTTTGTTGTTGCCCTCCTGATAGTTTTAAAGCTGATTTATGGAGTCTTTCCATCACCTCATCATAAAGGACAGCATCCTGAAGTTTTTGAGCAACGATGCTTTCTATTTTGGTCTTACCTATATTCTTCATGTTTTCTAGAATCGGCAATTTCATATTTTCATATACAGACATTGGAAATGGATTTGGTTCCTGAAAAACCATGCCTATTTTTCTTCTAATCTCCAATAAGTCTGCTTTATTAGAGGTTAAGTCCATATCATTCATGGTTATTCTGCCAGTGAATTTGAAACTACTGATGATATCATTCATTCTATTAATTGAACGAAGTAGAGTGGTTTTACCACATCCTGATGGTCCGATAAATGCTGTGATAGCATTTTTTTTAATGTTCATATTTACATTATAAAGTGCCTGGTTATTTCCGTACCAGGCATTGTATTGCTGAATAGAAATAATAGAATCATAATTTTCGGGATGAACCTCTTTTTTTGAAGGATTCTTGACTGTATTTAGTGATGCTTCCCCCATGCTAATCCTCCTCCTTCAATGTCATATTTCTTTTACCAATAAAAGCTGTTAAGGCATTTAATAGTACAATAATTACAATCAATACAATTGCCGCAGCATAAGCCAGTTCAGGCATATCTCCTTCCCCAGCAGGAGAGTTAAAATAAATATAAGTTGTTAAAGTTGACCCTGTATTTTTAAGGGTACTCATCCAGTTTTGCATCTGCCACCATGGTTGATTTCCAGTCATACGAAGTGTCCCACCTAGTAATAGCCATACGATGGCAGTATCACCAATGATTCTTCCCATACCTAAAATGACTGCTGTTATTATGCCATTTACTGAGGAGGGTAATACCACATTCATAATCGTATCCCATTTCGTAGTTCCAAGAGCTAAAGAAGCCTCTCTATAGGATTTAGGAACAGATTTTATAGCCTCTTCGCATGTCTTTATAACAAAAGGAAGTATCATAATTGCCATGGCTATACTACAAACAAAAAATGATTTACCAAAGGCTCTTGTTACACCTTGAACTCCCTCCACCATTGAACTTAAGAAACCTAAGGATGGGATAGTAAACACCGCAACACCAAATATGGCAATTACAATTGTTGGTATTCCTGCCAGAATATCAATAGCTATTTTAAAGTAATAGTTTATTGGGCTGGTCTTTGCATATTCTGATAAATAAATGGCTGTTGCTAGTGCCCATGGTAAAGCCAATAGTGATCCAAAGATTGTAACAATAAAGGTTCCTACCATTGGTGTCAAGATTCCCCCTGCTCTAGATATGTCTACAGCAGTAGCTCCTGGATCTGTTGTTAAAAATTCAAAGCTAATTGTCCTATAACCATTTACAAATAAAAATAAAATAATCCCAAAGCAACCTCCAACTACAATAATTGCTGATAACCAAACAAAGCTTTGTTGAAAATAGTCTTTAGCATCTCCCTTACTAAACAAGTCCCTGCCTCCTTCGCACGATTTTTTCTACAGTTCTTGCTGAAACACTAAGTAGTGTAGTTGTAATTAGAAGCACCACACCACACCCAAATAATGCTGATTCAATACTGGGCACTGATATAGCCTCTGATTTATTTACAATCGCTGATGCTAAAGGGAGTACCGGTGTCAAAAAGAATACACCCCCATGGGTAGGATTAGGCAATACTCCTATGCTCCCACTGACCATAGATAAAGCAATGGCTTCTCCAATTCCTCTCCCAGTTCCTAGTATAATACCTGCGATTATACCAGATTTTGCTGTTGGCAACACAACCTTTATAAGAGTTCTCCAGTTTGATAAACCAAGGGATAAAGCAGCCTCCCTATATTTTCTAGGCACTGCATTGATTGCATCTACTGAAAGGGCAACAATGATTGGTATAATCATAAAAGCTAGTACCAAGATACCCGCAAGCATACTTCTACCACTGAGTTGGAAGTACTCTAAATAATCAATTTGCATATCGACAGTAATAAATGTATCTCGGATATAAGGAACTACTAACATGAGCCCAATGAATCCGAAAATAACCGAAGGAATAGCAGCCAGTAATCGTACTACTGATATCATAAAGGTTTTCTGCCATCCCTTTAACATTTCGCTAATTACAATAGCTGTACCTACCCCCATAGGAACTGCAATACATAATGCTCCCAAGGTAGTGGTTAATGTACCTACTACTAGATTACGCAATCCAAATTCCCAATAACGCTCGCTAGCCAATGAATTAAAGGCAGTTATAATTTGTTGGTCAAAACCAGATTGCGTTAGAAATCCAATGCCATTAACCATAAATACATTCCATGATTTTTGAAGAATAAAAGTAAAAATAAAAATGATCATTGTTGCACTAAGCATAGTAAATAAGAGAATTAGTTTCTCACATATCTTTTCTTTAATTCTATTGATTTTGTAGGCTCTTGCTTTTCTTCCGTAATGATAAGATTCGCTAACATCATATTGCTGTATCTTTTCCAAATTTTCACCCCCACAAGTATGAAACCACCACGGACAATAATGATACTACATTGTTTTATCAGTCCCTGGTGGTTAATATTAACTAAATTTTTCTTTATCAGTAGTCCGGATATTACGATTATGGTAAACTAATAAAATCTTCCTTATCTATTATTTTCTTGCCTTCAGGAGAAGTAAAGAAATCAATGAGTTTTGCAGTAGCACCGCTTGGTCTTCCTTTAGTACAAACAACTAGAGGACGGACAATTGGATATTTCTTGTTAAGTGCATTTGCAACAGTAGGTTCCACTCCATCAATAGATAGTGTTTTAATACTATTATCAATATGACCAAATGAAAGGAATCCAATAGCATTTACCTCTTTTGCAACTGCTTGCTTTACTCCTGGGTTAGAGCTGTGTGGAGTGGCAGTTACAACTACTTGTTGATCCTTTTGAATAGGATCTAATGCTAATTCAACAAATGCCCCCAATGTACCAGAGCCAGCTTCACGGGTTTGGACAAAAATTGGTGCATTACTTCCACCTACTTCACTCCAGTTTTTAATCTTACCAGTAAAAATATCGAAAACTTGTTGTTTAGTAAGGTTCTTTACACTATTATTTTTATGTATTATTATTGCTATTCCATCACTACCAATTTGAAAATCTTGTAGATCACGGTATTCTGTTTTTTCAGCGTCTTTAATTTCTCTAGAAACATTTCCGATATTATACTCACCACTTGCACCACCTTTAACCCCATTGCCTGAGCCACCACCTGTTACTGTTACAGATAATTTTCCTGGATTTTTTTTCATCAATACATCAGCTGCTGCTTGGGAGATAGGTTGTAGTGTAGTAGAACCACCTATTTTTACAGTCCCTTGCATATCTGTAAAATACTTAATGTCTACAGTACTAGTACCTGCATTCCAGCTAACCTTTGCTCCTACAGCATCAGCAATAAACTTCAATGGTATAAAGGTTCTACCATTTATGATTCTAGCTGGAACATCTAATGTAACATTTTTACCATCAATTTTTGCAGTCTTAGAGTCAATCACAAGACTTACATCCGTTGCAGCAGTTGTAACTGTAACCTCTTTTTTGTTGGCATTCCAATTTACTTTAGCACCCAGATTTTCAAATATTACTTTAGCTGGTACTAATGTACGACCATTTTCAATTACTGGAGCGACATCTGATTTGATGTTGCTGCCATCAATTACTATCCTAACATTTTGTGAAGCCATGGCGGTCGTGGTCATGCTTGCTATTAATACTAAAACTAGTATTAATATTGGTAGTGCTTTTCTTAGATTCATCATGTAAATCCTCCTTTAAATTATTTGATTTTGTTTTTTAAAGCTCTTCGTTTACTGTTGGTTTTCTCCTAATAGAAATACCTATTCAAAATATACACCATTTACCAAATATAAACATTAATTCCATTTTAAAACTATGTAAAGTTTTAAAAAATTCTGTTAACTTTGCGTTATGATAAGCGTTCTTATTTTTATAAAATAATAATTTTGCATTGGTTACTTGAAAAATTCTCATCCTGAATCAAAAAAATGTTAGGACTCAATGTGAATTTGTAGTTTCAAAAGAAGTGAGTTTTTTTAATCCCTTTTTAACAAATACTTTACAGTTTCATAATTTTAAAACCCCTATAAGCTGATATTCTGTAATAGACAATGAAAATAATAGAAAATAAGCGTGAAGAAACTGTTTTTCTCTTAAGATATCCTCTCAATAGATGTTACTGATAATTATATTTTCATTAAATCAAGTATAGAAAAGACAGAGGAGGAATATGTGGTGAAAAAATTAAGTTTATGTATTGATATTGATGGAACGATTACAGAAGCTTATGACTGGATTCCCCGAGCAAATGATTATTTTAATACTAAAGTCACACCTAAAGATGTAAAAGTTTACGATATTCATAAAGTATTAGGAATTAAGAGTGAAATCTATGATGAATTCTACAACTTATATGGAGAGGTAATTCATGAAGAAGCAAAAATAAGGAGGGGCGTTAAGGAAGTTCTAACTAAGCTGTATGAAAAACATGAAATTCACTTTGTCACAGCTAGACAAAAAAAGATGAAAGATGTTACTGAAAAGTGGCTATCTCAGCATGGTGTACCATTGGATACTTTATCCTTGTTAGGTAAACATGACAAAGTTGCCAAAGCTCAGGAATTGGCATGTGATGTTTTCATCGAGGATCGATATGAAAATGCAGTACAGCTTGCAGAATATGGGTTCAAAGTACTATTGATCGACTGTTATTATAATAAAGGACCTTTATCTTCAGGGATAACTCGGGTTATGAATTGGTTAGAAATAAAGGACTTTATTGAAGGATATGCACAGCAAACGTATCATTACGCAAAAATTGCCACATAAAAGGAAAGGCTTTGCAATATGTCAAGGGGACGGGGTTATTGACAATGAAATCATTTCAACGCTAAACCTTGACTGCTATTTTCTGCAATCAATTGAAATAGGGCCTTAACTCCCTTACGAATCTGTGTATTGTTTAAATGTCCATAGCCCATCAGGAGTTTATCTGTATGATTATTTTGTACAGAGCAATACTGTGATACAGCTTGTATTCTTATACCTGCATTTTGGCAACTTAACATAAATTCCTTTGTGAATTCCATCCCCGGAAATTGAAGTGCCACATGTAAGCCTGAGGCATCTCCCCAAAACTGTACAGCATTGCAAAAGGAATGTTCTACGGCATTCAATAGGACATTTCGTTTTTCAGCATATATTCGCCGCATATGCTGAATATGTTTATCCATCTTTCGTTTGCGCAGGAATTCAGTCAGAGCAACTTGTTCTAAAACAGGGTTTTGTACATCCATAAAATTTCTGTAATGTTTCCACTTGGCTTGCAAAGGCTTGGGCAGTATCGTGAACCCTATCCGAAGAGAAGGGAAAAGTGTTTTGCTGAAAGTTCCCACATAAACTACCCGCGAAGAATCCATGGAATAGATAGGGCTGACAGGAGCACCGGAATAGCGGAATTCGCTGTCATAATCGTCTTCAATGACATAAAAATCTTTTTCAGATGCAAGGCGTATCAATGCGGCACGACGTGTGGCAGGTAAAATACCACCCAACGGAAACTGATGGGAAGGGGTAACATAAACTGCAGAAATGTCTTTGTCTCTAATACATGAAATGTTTGCACCTTGCTGGTCCACCGGCATCCATTGCAATAGATGCCCTCTATCCTGAAGTACTGTGTGGATTCCCGGGTGAGAGGGGTTTTCCAAGGCGAAAGCATAGTCCTCTTTGTAAAGAATATCCACGAGTAAATGAAACGCCTGTGTCGCACCTGATGTAATGAATATATCTTCTGGGTTTACATCGATACTCCTATTGCGCATGAGCCAATGGGCAATTTCTTGACACAAAGGCTCATAGCCTTTAGGACCACTGTACTCCAATTGTTGGGCAGACAGAGTGTTGGTTGCATGACGAATCATTTGACTCCATAGCGGCCATGGGAAGAGAGATAAATCCGGCTGACCTGTTTTGAAATCCCATCGAACAGGAACATGTTCTTTTTTATGTTCCTTTAGAGACACAACTTCTTTTTGTACAATATGTAACCCTTCTGCAACGCGGGATAGCGCCCCCTGCCGACTGACAATAAAACCCTCCGTCAAAAGCATATCATACGCATCACAAACGGTATTGCGAGAAACACCTAAGCCCTTTGCCAATTCTCGTGTGGAGGGAAGCTCTTCCCCTTGGGCAATCTCTCCCGTGAGGATACGCTGTTTTAGTGATAAAAAAATCTGGCGTGCTAGACTGATTTTACTCTTCTTTTGTAATTCAATTCCCCACATAGTTCCTCCTTTAACTGGCTCTCTGAAAATATAGCCAAAGTGGCACTTAAAACAATCCAGTTTCCACGATATAATTATAGCAAATATTAGATTTATTACAATACCATGGAAGGAGATCAGTAAATGAAAAATATTAAGGGGAAAATATATCTGTTACTTGCTTTTTCTTTGGCGGGAACTTCGGTAATTACAGGATATATCCTTTCAGAAAAGTTAAGGAATTTTACAGTAACCGCCGTCAGTTTAGGAATTATGCTGTTGTGCTTATCGCCATTCTATTATAGGAAAACAGTAACCACAATCCACCTGCTCAAAAAAAATGATTGGAAAATGCTGATATTGCAAGCCCTCTTTGGAATCTTTTTATTCCGTACATTCCTGCTGTTGGGAGTGGGCTTAACAAGTACCGTGGAGGCGGGAATCCTAACCGGAACCACGCCTGCGATTACATCTATTCTAGCCTTCTTTGTTCTTAGAGAAAAACTTACAGGTTGGGCGACACTTGGCATTATCTGTAGCGTTTTGGGCATTGTTCTATTACAAAAAGTTAACCTGTCTTCTGTTCAGTTCTCTACACAACATATTGGAGGAAATGTGCTTATTCTCTGTGCTGCGGCAAGTGAGTCTATCTTTAACATCATTTCAAGAAGACACAGAGCCAAGAAACAGTATGATACAGATATACAAATTCATCCGATGGTACAAACCTTGTTGGTATCCGCAATCGCTTTTGCCTTATCCATCATACCAGCTTTTGGGGAACAGTCTTTCGCAGCGTTACAAATGATCGGGCTGAAGGAATGGTTTGCTTTGGTGTGGTACGGCTTGATTGTAACAGCTTTGGCCTTTGTGTTTTTCTATGCAGGTATCAAACGCTGCGATGTTTATACGGCTGCCGCTTTTTCAGGAATGATTCCTTTGACCTCCATGCTCCTGTCGCTGGTTCTTTTGAAAGAAACGATAAGCTATGCCCAATGGGGCGGAGGATTTTTGATTATCCTCAGTATGTTACTGATTGGAAGAAAGCAAGGTCCTAAAGAAGAAAAAGCAGTTGCCGCTTCACCTATTTATAACAAATAAAGTATAAGAATTTAGGAGATTACTTATGTGTATTTTTGATAAAAGCGTTACTTTAAAAAAAATTATAAGCTTCTATTGACAGAAAAAAACTTCTGTTATAGAATTAAAATATACTTCAGACATAGAACTATTTTGAGGAGATTTTTTATGAAACATAATGAAGGGGTCAACTTTGAGTCAATAATTTTTGATTATATGGATGAGATAAAACTTTTATTTTTTCCAGATCAATGGAGTAGTGCATTTTTAGATTACTCCAAAAACGAACTACTGGTGCTTATATTTCTTTACAGGAAGAAAAGTGCAAACATGACTGAGATATCAGAATACATCTGTGCTCCTCTAAATACAACAACTGGTGTGGTAGGTAGATTAGAGAAGAAGCTGATGGTGGAAAGAAAAAGAGATGAAGAAGACAGGAGAGTTGTAAATATTGTTTTAACCAGCAAAGCCAGTGAATTTATAGACCGTGAAAAAAAGATAATAGAACATTATGTTGAAAAAGTCTTGAAAGCATTAACAGAAGAGGAAAAGGTTATGGCTATAAATATAGTTAATAAGATTTTTTCTGCACTAAAGCAGGAGAAATATCCCACAAAGGATGAAGAAAGTTCAGTGAAGAAAGTGAAACGAATTTTTATAGAATAGCTTAGGCAAACTAAGTTATTTTTTTAAAAGAATACTTCTATGAAAGAACTATTCATAAAAAGAATTAAAGGAGGGGTATTATGGGAAGGATCATAATTTTTACAGGTAAGGGTGGCGTAGGAAAAACAACTATATCAGCAGCTCATGCAGTTAAAGCTGCCAAAGAAGGTAAAAAAACATTAATAGTAAGTACAGATATGGCACATAACTTAAGTGATATATTTATGAAGGAAATAAAAGAAGAACCTGTAAGGATATTAAGCAATCTTTGGGCTTTAGAAATTGATTCGAATTATGAGATGACTAAGCATTATGGAAATATTGCTGAAGCTTTTAAAAAGATGATTCCTCATGGAAGTGAAGAGGATCAAGAAGTGCTGGAGGATATGGTGGTTTTTCCAGGTATTGAAGAATTATTTTCGCTACTTAAGATTAAGGAATTATATGATGAAAAAATTTATGACTTAATAATAGTCGATTGTGCACCTACTGGTGAAACTCTTTCCTTATTAAAATTCCCGGAACTTTTTTCATGGTATATGGAAAAGTTATTTCCAATTGGCAAAGTTGCTATGAAAATACTAAGGCCTGTTTCCAAACTAGCGTTTAAGTTAGAAATGCCTGATGGAAAAGCGTTGAATGATATTGAAAAACTATATGTCAAGCTTGGAAAATTGCAAAGTCTGTTAAAGGATAGAGAGGTCTGTAGTGTAAGGCTTGTTACAATACCAGAAAAAATGGTGGTGGAGGAAAGTAAGAGAAGCTATATGTATTTAAACCTATACAACTTTAATGTTGACGGAGTATATATTAACAGAATAATACCAGAGGAGATCGATAATAGCTTTTTTGATCAATGGAAGCAGATTCAAAAAAGTTATTTAGATGAAATAAACGCAACCTTTTCCAATATACCAATCTATAAAATAAAGTGGTATGAAGTAGATATAAACGGAATTCATGCTTTAGAGCGGATTATGAGGGATTCCTTAGAAGATATAAATATATTCAAGGTTTTGAAAACAACAGTAAATGAGACCTTTGAAAAAACAGAAAAGGGATATCGCCTTGATATATATGTACCATTTGCTGATAAAAAGGATTTTGATCTTTTTGAATCAGGTACAGACATTATAGTGAAAATAGGGAATTTTAAAAGAAATATCCCCATACCCCACATAATCAAAAAATATTCAATCGCTTCTGCAAAACTAAATAATGGCGTACTAAGCATTGATTTTGAGGGAGAAGAAGGTGTTTGTAATGAATAAAAAATTTCTTAAAAAGATGATAAAGGCTGAAAAATATAAATATGAAGCTCTAAAGGAAATATTACCAAATGATTTAAGAAAAAACTTAGAAGAATTTGAAAAGGATGCACTCAATCTGTTAAAGGATGTTGTATTTGAAATGATGAAGGATGACGTGGAAAAAAAAGAAAGTAAGGGGTCAATTAAAAGAGTTGATATAGATTTTACTAAGTAGATGGGAGGGGATTATATGAGGATAATATTATATACAGGAAAAGGCGGAGTCGGAAAAACAAGTATAGCTGCAGCTACAGCTTGCAAAATAGCTAATGAAGGTAAGAAGGTATTGGTAGTAAGTACAGACCAAGCCCATAGTCTAGGAGATTCATTTGATATGAAATTGTATAACCATCCTTTGGAAATAGATAAAAATCTGTATGCCATGGAAATAGACGCTATATTAGAAAATGAAAAAGCTTGGGGAAACTTAAAAGCCTACTTTGAAAATCTAATGACCATAAAGTCAGAAAAAACGATAGAAAGTGAAGAATTATTAGTATTTCCAGGTTTTGAAGAATTGTTGGCATTAATAAAAGTTAAGGACATATATGATGAAGGAAAATACGATGTGCTAATAGTCGATTGTGCACCTACAGGAGAAACTATGTCGTTGTTGAAGTTTCCAGATTTGTTTAAATGGTGGATGGAAAAAATTTTCCCCATTAAAAGAAAAGGTGCAAAGCTAACAAAACCTATAATTGAAGCAACGATGAAAATACCCCTGCCTACAGATGCTGCTTTTGATGATATTGAAAGACTATATTCTAAGATCAATGAGCTTCACAATCTTATGCTAGATAAGGATATAGTCAGCATAAGAATCGTTACCACGCCAGAAAAAATAGTAGTCAAAGAGGCAAAGAGAAGTTTTTCATATCTTCACCTGTTTGATTATAATGTTGATGCAATAATCATAAACAAGATTTTTTCAAAAGATTCTCTCGAGGGATATTTTAAAAGTTGGGCGGATATCCAAAAAGAAAGTATAGAGGATCTTTGTGATAGTTTTAAAGGAATTCCAGTTTTTAAATTACAATTAATGGATAATGAACTGAGAAAATATGAAA
This sequence comes from Clostridium aceticum, assembly GCF_001042715.1. Classification (NCBI taxonomy): domain Bacteria; kingdom Bacillati; phylum Bacillota; class Clostridia; order Peptostreptococcales; family Natronincolaceae; genus Andreesenella; species Andreesenella acetica. The sequence continues at coordinate 1,367,185 of NZ_CP009687.1, forward strand.
TGCTTAAAAGGGTTGGAGATAAAATTTATGGAGATGTCAACCCAGAAAATGTTCTTTTTCAAGATAAAATATTTACAGTTGAAAAGGAGGATAAAGGGTATAAGCTAGCGATAAATATGCCTTTTGTTGATAAAAGGGAATTAAAACTTTCTCAAAAAGGTGATGAGGTCACTATATCCGTTAAGAATGAGAGAAGAAGCTTTATACTACCAACGAAACTCCAATCGAAAGAAATAATCTCTGCACAATACCATGAAGGTAAGCTAAATATCTATTTTTTATAAATACTCTATATGAAATATAAGAACTTTACTTTACAAACTGAGGATGCACTTTAACAACTAAGCAAATAATATCAAATTTTCATTTATTATAAGCAAATTCAATCAAGTATAGCTTTGGGTAATATTCTATAATATAACTGTATCAATTAATTAATGAAGGAGGCAGTTTATGATGGAATTAAAATTAATAGGTAAAATTAATAACAAGCATAGCTTTGAAATTAAGATTGATGAAACCTATAAAGAAGCACTGACAGGGATAAATGGATTTAGTCACTTGCTTGTCCTTTGGTGGGCAGATCAGGTGGATAATCTTGAATGCCGTAAAATTACCACCGTAGAAAAGCCATATAAGAAAGGCCCGGATAACATAGGAATATTTGCAACTAGATCACCACTTAGGCCCAATCCAATTTGTATGAGCATTATTGACGTTAAAGGTATTGATTATGATCAAGGAATCATATATACTTCCTATATTGATGCAGAGGATGGAACACCAATTCTTGATATTAAGCCATATTATCCATGCTCTGATGTAGTAAGGGAGGCAGCTTTACCGGAGTGGTGTGAGGGTTTACCGAGTTGCATTGAAGATTCCGCTGATTTTGATTGGAGTAATTATTTTAATTTCTAAGGAGAAACCTAGTATGAATAATAGAGAGCTTATTTTATCATCTATACAAATAATAGAAAATAACCTCAAATCAAAGCTATCTGTTTTAGATGTATCTAAGGAACTAGGTTTTTCTTTCTATTACTATTGTAGGTTGTTTAAATCTATCACGGGTTATTCACCAAAATCATATATATTGGCTAGAAAAATTACTGAATCGGTTGCAGAACTTATTGAAACGGATATGCGTATTATTGATTTAGCACTTGAATACGGTTTTGGAAGTTCAGAAGCTTATACAAGAGCTTTTTACAAAATTCTTCATAAAAACCCTTCGGAAGTTCGCAAAGAAGGTACTATTAATAGACAATTGCTACTTCAACCGATAACTGAAAATAAATTTAAAGAATTTGAACATGCCTTAGATAAAGAACCAGAAGTTGTGTTTTTGGATGAAATAAAGCTGGTGGGAATCCCCTTTTACTATGATTTATCCATGGGGAATGATTTGACGGAGCATTGGTCTTTATTAACACAAAATCTTTCTGTTATTCCAAATGTGAAAGAACCCTTGGAATTTTATCAGATGCAATTTTGGTTCCCAGATCAAGATAATGACAGCATATATTTTTATGTAGCAGTAGCAGTTGAAAAACTTGAATTCATCCCTATTCAATTGACAGCTAAAACCATTCCGGCTCAAACCTACCTGAAATTTAGACATAAAGGATTAGCCAATCAAGTAGGACACACCTACCGATACATATATGAAGAGTGGTTACCAGCAACTGCATATAAATTACCAGGTAATTTTAATTTTGAGTATTATGGTGACCAGTATTTGGGACCATATAATGAAAACTCTGTTAGTGAGATTTATATTCCAACTGAGAACAAGTAGTGCATAAAGAAACAAGCATAGTTTAAAAGCCGCACTTTGTGCGGCTTTCAGTCATATATATGGACTTTAATTCTTGAAAAAAAGTTTTGCTACATCTCTTCAATAATATTGCGGACCCATTTTTTAGAGATTACTCTTGGGATACCAATAAGGGCCTTGACGATTTCCTCGAGAGATACTAGAGCTACCACCCAATACACTGGCAGCTTCAATACTAAAGCTCCTAAAAAGGCTAGAGGTACACCAATTAGCCACACACTTCCCATTTCTAAAAATAAAGAAAACTTTGTGTCTCCACCGCCTCTAAGAATACCAACAACTAATATAGCATTAAAGACCTTGGCACTCATTACTACAGAGAAGACCGTCAAAATTTGAATTGCACTGTGACGTACTACATCTGAAATATTGAAGAAAGATACTATAAAGGGGGTTGACAGGAATAAAGTAATTCCGATGAATAATCCAATGAGCACCCCTAAAATGGAAAACTTTTTAGCATAGGATATGGCCTTCTCCTGATGATTAGCACCAATTTCATTTCCAATCATGATGGTACAAGCATTGGCGATACCAAAGGCAATCACCATAAAAAGATTTTGTACTGTGCTGGAAATATGAACTGCTGCAACCGCCTCAGTACTGATTCTTGCATAGGCTGCCAAATACATGGTCATCCCTAGTGACCAAAAACCTTCATTTAAAATAACCGGAGACGTAGTTTTGAAAAAATTTCTAAGAAAACTCTTAGATAGATCCAGCATCTCTTTTACTTTCCCAGCTAATGGATGTTCTTTATAGTAAATAATCCATAGAAGTAAAAACATTTCTATAATTCTAGATAATAATGTAGCAAAGGCCGCTCCCTTTACCCCCATCGGAGGAATGAAACCCATACCAAATATAAATAAATAGTTTAAAATAGTATTTGCAACTAAAGAAATACTACTGATAATCATGGGAAGCTTAGCTTCACCAATACTTCTAGCACCAAAAGAATAGGAGAAGCTTACGGCAGTAGCCAAATAGCTTAAAGATACTACAGATAAATAAGTGCTGCCTAATGCAATTGTCTGTACATCTTTTGTAAAAAACTTTAAAACCATTTGTGGTAGGAATAAAGCAAAACCTGCAAAAATAAGACTAATAATTCCGCCAAATACTAAAGCAATTCCCAAAACTCTTCTTATATTTGCTACATCCTTTTTACCCCAAAATTGAGAAATAAAAATAGATGAGCCGCTATTGATTCCAAATAGAAGAAGAACAAATATGAAAAAGAACTGATTGGCTAGACCTACTGCTGCAATTTCTATCTCTCCTACTTTTCCGATCATTATAGTATCCACCAAGTTGAGAGAGGAAGAAATAAGATTTTGTAGTGCAATTGGGAGAGCAATAGCCAATAAAGTTTTATAAAATTGTATATCCTTTATATCTTCTATAACCATAAACGTACCTCTTTTCTTTTATCATTAAAAAGCCCGCTTTTCTATTGTACATAATTTCTTGTTTTTTTTCTAGAATTGTTTTTATCCAAGGATAATTACACTGCAAACAAATTATTCTTTCTAAAATTATTTTGTTTTAAATTAGGATAGACCTTGCATTTAATAATTAAGTAAAGAATATCAATTTATCATTTGTGTTAACATCGACAATCCATAAAATCTTATCAATTAAAATAATACTAAATAATAATGACAACAATTATCACTGATGTATTCTGTAACTAGAGTATGATATACTATATATAGATAAAAAAACACTACAGATGGAATATTTTTTGAGTAATATAAATAAGTTTCAACCCCTAACAATAGTGGTAATAATATTAATAAGAACATTGTTAGGTAAGTAAATTAAGTGATGATACTGTATGTTGTATTTCTATAAACTCCAATAAAAGATAGAAAGAATTCTTTTATGAATTTGCCTTAGCTATTAATTTTAGATGGGTTTCTTAAAAAAATGCATTTTTTAAAATAGGAAGTAAGTAAAATGTTTTTTTGATTTTGAAAATGTAAAGTGGCTTTAAAAGTACTAGAGATAAGCAAAAAATTAACAAATATAAAGGGTGGACTGCTATGGATATATTTGATTTTTTAAGAAAACACGGGATAGAAGAAAAGTTGATACAAGATGTACTTTATTTCAGAAAGTATTATCAGATAGACGAAACGGTAAAGGATAGAATTCCTGATCCAAGAAATTTCTTTTATGGAAAAGAAATATGGTCGATGTGTATTGCTGCAATTTTAGAAGGAGAAAATATCTTGCTCTCAGGACCAAAAGCAACAGGAAAAAATGTCCTTTCAGACAACTTATGTGCTATATTTGCAAGACCTCAATGGAATGTATCTTTTCATGTCAATACAGACAGTTCGAGCCTTATAGGAACCGATACTTTTATAGACAATGAGGTAAGGTTAAGAAGAGGTGCAGTTTATGAATGTGCAACCTATGGGGGATTTGGTGTATTTGATGAAATTAATATGGCAAAAAATGATGCCATTGTTGTATTGCACTCGGCACTAGACTATAGAAAGATCATAGATGTTCCAGGCTATGAAAAAATTAAGCTTCATGAGGCAACAAGATTTATTGGAACAATGAATTATGAGTATGCAGGAACGAAAGAATTAAATGAAGCATTGGTTTCCAGGTTTATGGTAGTAGACATACCACAAGTAGAAGAAGAAAAACTAATGACCATACTAAAATTAGAGTTTCAAGATGCTTATGAAGATAAATTAAACCAGTTTGCAGGAATATTTTTAGATCTTCAAACAAAAGCACAGAACTCTGAAATATCTACAAAAGCTGTGGATTTAAGAGGAATAATAGCCAGTATTAAAACCGTAAAGCGAGGGCTTAAGCCTAGACTTGCAATAAATATGGGCGTAACAGGGAAAACCTTTGATCAGTTTGAAAAAGAAATTGTAGAGGATGTAATAAGAACTAGAATACCGGAAAAGTGGGAAGCAAAAGATGTTTTTCCATCTAGTTAATGGGGGAATATTATGAATTGGATATATGGAGAATATGACTTTGAAAATAGGCTTACAAATCTCATGTGGACCATATGTGGAGATTATGATCAGGAGTTAGATGAATTAGAAAAGTTTACAAAGACCTCTAAAGATTTAGCTGTGTATTATGCTGCTAAGGCAGGCGCTAGAAGAAAATACATAGACTGGAATATGATAAAAAAATATTTAAAACACAGAATACAAAAAGGGGCAGATCAAGACTTGATTGTTCCTCTTGTGGAGATGTGTGCTGACGTAATGGTTGAGGAAAAGCTTATAAAGGAAAGACCTGGAATAGAAGATATAAGGAAGAAAGGACTAGACGATCTACTTGAGCGGTATTTTAAAATAAAACTAAACACTTTTATGGAAAAAGTAAAGTATGCCCTTGTATTAGAACAAATGGGAAAGCATGCGAGTTTTGATATAAAAGTAAAAAAGTTACTTTCAGATATAAAAAAGTGTAAAGATGTAGAGGATACTTTAGCACTTTTAGAAAATATAGATGCTTTATATCTTGCACATTTCAAAGAGATGTTAGAAAATCAAACTTTTTTATATGAAATGGAAGAAGAAAATGAATTAGAAGAAGGGTATAAAGAAGAATCTACAAAAGAGCAAAGCTTCACTTCTTTTATGTATGAAGAATTATATGAAGAAGATACTGCCATCTCAGATGTAGTAGATGGAATGCAATCTTCTCTTTTAATAGAGTCGATAGGAGACTTAAAGCAGGAGGTTCCTACCAATCCAAATGAAAACAGAGTTCTATCCATCGATCAAGAAATGGTGGAGAAAATTTATAAAAAAATAGAACATTATCATGGTAAATCCTTTGTTACAAAAGAAGAGCAAAAGAAAATTGAGAAAAAAGTCTGTAGAAATGTACATGAAGGGTGTAGAGTTCATTTTACAGAAGGGGTTCTACGATCTCCCACCGATAATAAATTTCAAATAAAATATGTGACAAGGCAAAAGGAAAAAAACTTGTCTGAGTTTAGAGACAATATAAAAGTGCATAAAAGAAACATTATAAAGCTAAAAGAAGTAATCATAAAAACATTAACAGCAGAGCAAGAAAAGACAATCGTTCCTTCTGATAATGGGGTATTGGCTGTAAATAAACTTTGGAGAATTGGAAGAAGTGAAAAACCAAAAGTATTTACAAAAGTAATAGACAATCAAAAAGGTGGATATGTGGTAGATATTTTACTAGATGCAAGTGGTTCTCAAATAGCACGACAAGGAAAAGTGGCTTCTCAAGGATATATTATATCAGAGGCATTAACCCTCGCAGGAATTCCAAATAGAGTAATGAGCTTTTGTAATTTTTTAGACTATACCATTCTTAGAAGATTTAGAGACTATACTTCTCCACGAAGTGAAAATCAAAATATATTTGAATACTTTTCTGCTGGAAACAATAGAGATGGGCTGGCCATTCAGGCGGTATCTCAAGGTTTGTTAAATAGAAGTGAAGAAAATAAAATACTAATCGTTTTAAGTGATGGAAAACCCAATGATGTAAAAATTTCAAACGATAATATAAGAACCATAAGAGGAGAAGCATTCTATAAAGGAATGACGGCAATAAAAGATACAGCACTTGAGGTAAGAAAGGCTAGAAAAAATGGCATTTTACTTTTTGGTGTATTTACAGGAAAAGAAGAGGAACTTCAGGCGGAAAAACTAATTTATGGGAAAGATTTTGTATATACTAGAAATATAGAGAAATTTTCCGACATAGTGGGAACCTATTTAAAAAGAATTATAGAAAACTATTAAAAAGAGCTGTCTTAAACTGATTTTTAAAATCAAGGAAAAGATAGGCTCTTTTCTTTGTTTGCCGTGAACCCTGCAAGAGATTTTGGGCCAAAATTTATTTACTTCCTTAACAGGTTGGGGTAGAATTGGTTTACCAGCGCTGATAGGCGGTTAAGATATAAAAACTAAGCAGTGGAGATGACAAAGGAGGGTTTACTTTGAAAAAATATATCATGGCCTTAGATCAGGGAACAACCAGTTCTAGAGCTATACTATTTGATCATAATGGAAAAATTATAGGGATAGCACAAAAGGAATTTACACAATTTTATCCCAAGGCTGGATGGGTAGAACATGATCCAATGGAAATATGGGGAACACAAAGTGGTGTAGCCAGAGAGGTTTTAGAAAAAACAGGAATACTACCTCATGAAATAGCAGCTATCGGTATTACCAATCAAAGGGAGACAACGATTGTATGGGATAAAGCTACAGGAAAACCTATTCATAATGCTATTGTATGGCAGTGTAGGAGAACCGCAAACCTATGTGATGAATTAAAGAAAAAAGGCATGGAAGAATATATTAGAAATTATACAGGCCTAGTTGTAGATGCTTATTTTTCGGGAACGAAAATTAAATGGATTTTAGATCATGTAGAAGGGGCTAGAGAAAAAGCTGAAAAAGGAGAGCTGTTGTTTGGGACTGTTGATACTTGGTTGATATGGAATTTAACCAGGGGAAAGGTACATGTAACAGACTATTCCAATGCTTCTCGAACAATGTTATATAATATTAAAGAACTGAAGTGGGATGAAAAAATATTAAAGGAATTAAACATTCCTGCATCTATGTTGCCAGAGGTAAAACCCTCTAGTATGGTATATGGTTATACTGATCACCAAACCTTTGGGGGTGCAGATATTCCAATCGCTGGTGCAGCAGGAGATCAGCAGGCAGCACTATTTGGTCAGGCATGTTTCCAACCTGGCATGACAAAAAATACCTATGGCACAGGATGCTTTATGCTGATGAATACAGGGGAAAAACATGTTCCCTCCAATAACGGGTTACTGACTACCTTGGCATGGGGGGTAGATGGGAAAGTAGAATATGCTTTAGAAGGAAGTATATTTGTGGCAGGGGCAGCCGTACAGTGGTTAAGGGATGAATTAAGACTCATCCGAGATGCTGAAGATACTGAGTATCTAGCTACAAAAGTAAAAAACTCTAATGGAGTATATGTAGTGCCAGCCTTTACAGGTATGGGTGCTCCCTATTGGGATATGTATGCTAGAGGAACCATTGTTGGGTTAACAAGGGGTGCTAAAGCGGAACATATTATAAGAGCTACATTAGAAGCTATTGCTTACCAAACAAGGGATGTTTTAGAGGCAATGCAGGAGGATTCAGGAATTCAACTACAAACCTTAAAGGTGGATGGAGGTGCTGTTAGTAACAACTTCTTAATGCAGTTTCAGTCGGACCTATTGGGTGTAAAAGTAGAGCGACCAGAAGTAACGGAAACAACAGCCCTGGGAGCAGCTTACCTTGCAGGTTTAGCGGTAGGGTTTTGGAAAGATAAAGAGGAAATTGCCTATAAGTGGAAGGTTGACAATACTTTTTACCCTTCTATGGAGGAAATGGAAAGAGAAAAAATGTATAAAGGTTGGAAAAGAGCCGTAAATCGCGCTTTAAAGTGGGCTTTAGAAGAAGAGGAAGAAACTGAAATAGAAGTAAACTAACTTTACTAGAAAGATTATTACCTTATAGTTAAGTCTTAAAGTCAAAATACAAACATATTATAGATTAATTGTTGTATCTAAATAAAATGTATAATTGATGGAAGGTAAAAATCTCTATGAAGAATATTAATATAAGAAACCTTTTTAATTATAAGGTTATAGGAAATATTATTATTTTAATAGCTTCAATTTTACTAGTATATTTATTTATTGCATTATATTTTACGAATCATTTCTTTTTCAATACAATAATAAATGGAGTAGATGTTTCATTAAAGGCACATGATGATCTAGAAGAGATAATGAGAAGTTATACTAAAGATTATAAGTTACAGTTAATTGAACGAAACATGGAAATCGAAGAAATAACAGCACAGGATATGGGAATGCGATACAATGAAAAGAGTAGCATTTCTAAAATTTATTATCTACAGAGTTCATTTAGATGGATAAGTTCATTATTGAAGAACCAAAAGTATTATGTAGATGATTTATTCATTTATAATAAAGATAATTTAGAGAATAGAATAAGTAAATTAAATTGTTTAAATAAAGACATTATAGAACCTCAGAATGTAAGTTTTAGTTATTCCAATGGGTCATATGAAATGATTAAAGAAGTATATGGAAACAGGGTGAACAAAGATAGATTGAGAAAAGCTATTGGAATGAGTATATTAAAGGGAAAAACAAAATTAAACTTAAATGAAAATCTATGTTACGACGATCCAAAGTACACTTTAAGCTCTGATAAGGCTTTGGAAACTAGGAATTTACTAAATAAATATATATCAACAAAAATCACCTATATATTTGGAGATGAAAATGAGATATTAGATGGAGATATAATAAATCAATGGCTTAGCGTTGACGAAGATTTGGAAGTGGTAATAAGTGAAAAAGCAGTATTAGAATATGTACAAAGACTGAGTAAGAAATATGATACAGTTGGTGTAGCAAGAGAATTTAAAACCTCCACAAATAAAATAGTAGAAGTTAAGGATGGCTTTTATGGATGGAAAATTAACCGTATTGCTGAAGTAGAAGCATTGCTAGAAAATATAAAGCTTGGTGAAGTAACTAAAAAAGAACCTATATATACCCAAAAGGCTTTATCCAGGGGCAAAGATGACATAGGGGACACTTATATAGAAATCAATATAACATGGCAACATTTATGGTTTTATAAAAATGGTAAGCTCATAACTCAAGGTGCTGTAGTAACGGGGAATCCAAATAGAGGAAATGCTACTAGGACTGGGGTCTATATGCTTAACTATAAACAAAAAGAATCAACCTTAACGGGAGCAAATTATGAAGTTAAGGTAACTTATTGGATGCCTTTTAACGGAAATATAGGAATACACGACGCAAGTTGGAGATACTCTTTTGGAGGAGAGATCTATAAGAGAAATGGAAGCCATGGCTGTGTAAATGCTCCATTATATTTAGCTAAAACAATTTTTGATAATATAGTGGAGGGAACTCCCATCATTTGTTATGAAGAATAGCAATACAGGTGTAACTAGGAGCTTTTTTTGCGTTTACTTGATTTTCAGTATTGTTGCCGTCCCCTCGACAGTCCCTTGAAATGTGTAATGACTGTTCATGGAAACTTGAGTGGAAAGCAAATCGTTGATGAAATTGCAGTTGATGATTATGTATTAGATGATACAGCAATAGTATATAAAAGTGAAAAAGGTATCTATATTATTACAGGATGTTCTTATAGTGGAATATGTAATATTATTTAAGTATGCAAAAAAGTATGTGAAGATCGTAGCGTATTAGGCGTTATAAGGAGATTTCATTTACTTGAAGTTTAACGAACAGGTCCATAAGACAATTGATTTTCTGATGAAGAACAACTTGAAGGATCTATATCCCTGTCATTGTACTTTGTTCGATGTTAGGGCAGCAATACACAAATTTATACCTATAAAAGAAGTTGGAGTAGGTTTGGAAATAAATTGGTAAGAATTACTTAATCCATTTTTTATCATGCTTTTCATAATAAAACAAATATTTTTATAGTGCAAATCTTGTGATGGTTTGCTAAAATAATTGTAAAGACCATAAACAGTGAAGCTTAAAAAATTGGATGTTTTGGGGTGAGAAAATGAATGAGAAAATCAAATGTATGAAGGATTTAGAATTGTTTCAGTCTCTTAGTCCTGAAGAAAAACATGAAATTATGAAATTAGCCCACGGAAAAACATATTTAAAAGGTGAAATGGTTTTTTTTGAAGGCGATCCAGCAGATACCATTTACCTTATTAAGTCAGGCATAGTGTTACTATATAAAGTTTCAGAAAAAGGAAAAGAAGTAAGTTTAGGTATACTACAAGAAAATGATATTTTTGGTGAAAATACAATTTTTGATGATATTCAGCACACGATGAATGCTAAAGCTTTGGAAAATACCTTTGTATGTACTTGTAATAAAAAAGATCTTCCTGAACTCTTGAAAGATCCTATGATTTCATTAAAAATCATAAAACTCTTAGGAGATAAATTGAATAATTATACTGAACAGATGGCTACTTTGGCTTTTCAAGATGTTAAAGGACGAGTGCTAGATGTATTGATTCGATTAGCTAGAGAGTATGGAGAGATGACTCCAGAGGGAATAAGAATAAACCTTTTATTAAATCATCAGGATTTAGCCAATCTTGTGAATGCCTCAAGAGTAATGGTTACAAATACTATTAATGAGTTAAAGAGAGAAGGTGTTATTAGAGTAAATAAGCGATTTTTTTTCATTTTAAATAGTAGCCTTATTAAGAAAAATTTCTATGTTGAAAATGTTTAGAATGGGAAAAAGCACATTGATATAAAATGAAAGAAATATTTAATAAGTAATTAATTATAGGTTGTCTATTAAGGCAACTTTTTTATGTTTTTGTAAAATATTTTACAGAAGTTTTGATAGATAATGTGTACTATTAAGTTAGATAAATAATTGAAGGGGGAAAAGAAATGAAAATTCTTGCAATCAATGGATCTCCAAATCCTAAAAGCTATACCAAGGAGATATTAAGTGACATTTTGAACAATGCTCAACAAGGAGAAAATATAATTAATCTAAGGAATTTAACAATTAAGCCCTGTTTGGGTTGTAGAGGATGTGTTAAAACAAACAGTTGTGTGCAAAATGATGATTGGAATAAACTTGAAAGTATGCTATTAGATACAGAATTAATTATTTTAGGATTTCCAACTTATTATGGAGCAGCATTTGGAATTAATGCTTTAACACATAGTTTTTTGGAGAGGTGGTTTGCTCTTCGTCATAATGGTGTAAAAATAAAGGCAAAAAAACTTATCGCTGTTATAGTTAGTGGAGAAGGTCATGGACAATTTGCAATTCAATCTTTGAGCACCTTCCTCAATGCTTATCACGGTATGGAACTCGTAGATAGCATTATCGTGGAGGGGGCAACACCTTGTTACCTATGTGGTGAGGGAGAGAACTGTGCTTTAAGCTGTGTCCGTGCTAAACATGGAGATGATATTAAAATTACTTCGCAGTTAATCCCGAGTTTAGAAGGACAAGAAGCCCTAAGCAAGGCAAAAGATATTGGTAATAAAATAAAAGCAGGAAGTCTATAGAAAAATAATAGTGATAAAAGTATTGATGAAAGTTTAAGAAAAGGTAGACGTGCTGTATTGTTCAAACAACAAGTATAGCATGTCTTGTTGTTTGAAGATAAGGTTGATCAAAATTTTAAAGCACAGCTTCAAAATGAAGCAGATTAAACGGTCGTCCCTTGAATATATATGACTTATGAGCATATGATATATCTATAAGTATATCATGAGGTGATGATAATGAAGAAGAATATTAAAAAGTGGACTGTGGCAGGAACTGTTTTCACCAATTTTCAAAGATCCAGTCACTGGAGGATTAAGAGAGTCGCATTTTTGCGACTTTTTTTTGTTTACTTGACTTTCAGTACCTACCAGAAAAATACTCTTAATACATAATGTATAGTAACATCACTTTTCCAAAGATGCTAGTTTAACAGATGATTTCACAAAAACAAGAATTATGGCGTTTTTTGTTGACAGATTAGTTTGAGGATGATATCATATTACCATTATTGTCTAAAAAGTAACAATTTTTACAATTTTAGAAATTCTAACCTTAATGGTTTGTGGAGGATACGTTTTAAGATATAATGCTTTTCACGACATGTTGTAAACAAGTTTGTATACAAAAAGACTGTGTAAGAAAGGATAAATGAAATGAAAGTAATTAAAAAGGCGGATAAGAAAACTTATGAAAGATCCAAGGATTTGACCAATATCGTAGCAGATATTATTGACGAGGTGCGTCAGCATGGTGACGAAACTTTGATAGCTTTGACAAAAAAATTTGATGGTATAGACATTGAAAAAGTCAAGGTGGAGGGTTGGCAAATTGAAAAAGCATATGAACAAGTTTCTGAGGAAACTATCCTACACATTAAATTTGCTGCAAAACAAATCAAGTACTTTGCAGAGGAACAACTGAAATGTATACAGCCATTAAATCTAATGAGTGAAATCGGTGGGTTAGAGATCGGTCATAGGCTTATTCCTGTAGAAAAATGTGGGTGTTATATTCCCAGTGGTCGCTATCCACTGCCAAGTTCGGCGTTAATGAGTGTAATCGTGGCAAAGGTAGCTGGAGTGAAGCATGTGGCAGCTTGTTCTCCGCCTTTTGCTGGATTTGGCATGATCCATCCTACTGTTTTAGTGGCTATGGACATCGCTGGAGCTGATGAAATTTATTGTATGGGTGGTGCACAGGCGATTGCCGCATATGCCTATGGAACAGAAACAGTGACCAAGGTGGACCTAATTGTTGGGCCTGGTAACAAATATGTGACAGAAGCGAAAAGACAAGTCTTAGGAGATGTGGGAATCGATAGTTTAGCAGGACCTAGTGAAGTTTTAATCATAGCTGATGAAACCGCCAATCCCACTTTTATTGCCATTGACCTATTAGCTCAAGCAGAGCATGATCCTAATGCAAAGTCCATTCTTGTCAGTACAAGTGAAGAAATTATTGAAAAATCCATGACTGAATTAGAAAGATTGATTCCAACACTGCCTACGGGACAAATAGCTCATCAAGCTTGGTTGGATAATGGTGATATTTTCCTTGTGGACAATATAGAAGAAGCCATTAAGATGTCAAATGAAATAGCACCAGAACACTTAGAGGTTCATGTAGCTAATGAGAGAGAAGTTGCCCAGAAACTGTTAAACTACGGATCTCTGTTTGTTGGTCACTATGCATCTGTGGCACTTGGTGATTTCGTTTCTGGGACAAACCATATTTTGCCTACCATGTCAACCGCACGTTTTGCCAGTGGTGTGTGGGTAGGAACCTTTATTAAAACTTCGTTTCATCAATTCGTTTCTCAGGAAGGATGTAAAAATCTAGCTGTTCCTTGCATGCACTTTGCTGAAATAGAGGGCTTATATGCACACCGAGATTCTATAAGGTTGCGTGTGGAAAAATAACTTGGAGTACTAATATTGGAGTTGTAAATCGCAGCAGCAGTGTAAATGAAAGGAGGGAAATAGTAGATGACAGAAGCAACTTCGTTTGAAGAAAGCGATATAGCACTGGAATTGAAACACATCACAAAATTGTATGCTGGCACTGTGGCATTGGAAGATGTAAACTTATCAGTAAAAAAAGGAGAAGTGCATGGTCTTATTGGGAAAAATGGAGCCGGCAAATCTACTTTGGTGGGAATTATTTCAGGTATTATCCCCCCCAGTCAAGGTGAGATTCTTGTCAATGGCCATAGTTATCGAGCCCTGTCGCCAATTGAGGCAAAAAAACTGAATATTTCTATTATAACCCAAGAGCCTCAAGTCAACGAGGAAAGCAGTGTTACTGAAAATTTATTTATGCCAAAATATATGAACAGCAAAGGAGTCATCAATTGGAAATTGATGGATGAAATGGCTAAAAAAATTTTGCAGGATGCTAAATTTCCTATTGAAGTTTATTTGAAGGCGAAGGACCTTTCTATCAGTGAAAGGCAGTTATTGCTTGTAATCAAATCTTGTTATGTTGAAGATGCAAATATCATCATTATGGATGAAGTTTCCGCCTCTTTAAATCAAAACGAAAAAAAAATTCTTTATAGAATTATTAGAGAAAGGATAGCCGCAGGGAAAACTGTAATCTTTATCTCCCATCACACGGAGGAATTGTTAGAGGTATGCGATAGGGTTACTGTGTTGCGGGATGGACACAGCGTGGGTTGTGCTCCATGTAGTGATCTAGACTTAAAAACATTAGCAGCCCTAATTGTAGGGAATACCAATTACGATGCTTTAATCATGGAGGATAAGTCCCACATGATCTGCGATGAAGTGATATTCGAATTAAAAGACTTTACCAGTTACGGAAGGTTTGAAGATATTCATCTACAGCTACATAAAGGTGAAATTGTTGGGTTAGCTGGACTAAGGGGAAGTGGCAGAACAGAATTGTTCAAAAGTATAGTAGGGATTGATACCCATGACAAGGGATGCATCTTACTTCAGGGAATGAAAAAGAGCTATAAATCTCCTGCAGCCGCCAGCAGAGACGGCATACTATACCTAGCGGAGGAGCGAGAAGCAGAAGGGCTAATTCCTATAGCTTCCATTAAGAAAAATCTAACCATCAATATTTTGCCCCAGCTTAGCAAGTTTGGGATTATTTTAAACACTTTAGAAAATCCAAAGTCCGATGCGTTGATGAGTACTTTAAGTGTCAAAGCTTTCTCACGTGATCAAGAAATCAATCAACTGAGTGGTGGAAATAAACAAAAGGTTCTAGTAGGCAAAGTTATGGCGAGGGCACCAAGGGTGTGCTTGCTAGACGAGCCAACAAGAGGAGTAGACATCGAAGCGAAAGAAAGTATTTTAAATACGATTAATGAAGAAATGCGTAAAGATTCCTGTGTCTTGATAACTTCTCCCGGTGTGGATGATCTCATCAAGATTTGTGATAAGATATTTGTGGTATATCAGGGGAGAATTATGGCCAGGTATAATCGTAGTGAATTTGATGAACAAGATATTTATCGCTCAATGCAGGGAGAAATAATTCAAGATAGAGAGGTGCGTCATTAGATGAAACCTATTACAAAATTTCAATTGTTTGTTTTAGATAATTTGGTATGGTTATTAATAATATTATTCTTCACCTATAATGCCATTGCAACGCCTTCATTTTTTACAGCAAGAAATCAAATCAATATATTATTCCAATCATCCTTGATGGGGATACTTGTTCTAGCTCAAGGAATCGTGATGATGGTGGGAGAATTGGATCTATCTATAGACGCAACGTTAGCATTTGCTCCTGGATTGACCATACTTCTGGCTACTTCTTTAACGGAAATGAATCCTTTTCTTTGTATACTGCTTACCCTGGCGATTGGGGCAGCTATGGGATTTTTCAATGGAGTATGTGTGGCAAAACTGAAAACAAACTCATTTCTACTTACCCTATCCTCTCAGATCGTAATGCGAGGGTTGATTTTGTTTATGCTTCCATTCTCAATATCTGGTCTTAACTCCACTTATACCTTTTTAGGTAGAGGTAGGATCAGAGATATGTTCCCTGTAGCAGCTATTTCATTTATATTGATTTTCTTAGTTTTTGAATTTATATTTTATAAGACAATTTTTGGGCGAAAGTTCATGCTTACTGGTGGCAACCGACAGGCTTCTTACATTTCTGGCATTAATACAGATCGGGTAATTATAACAGCCTTCGTGATAGCTGGACTTTTGGCAGCATTTGCTGGACTGATTGCTGCTGGTAGACAAAATGCAGTTTCTAACAGCATGGGCACAGGTATGGTAATGATGGCATTTGCCGGGGCTATCCTTGGGGGTTCTAGCTTTCAGGGTGGAAGAGGTAAACCTATCGGTATGTTGGGTGGGGCTCTGCTCTTGGGAATGATAGATAATTCCCTGACGTTAAGGGGTGTCAATGTTAATTTGGTCAGTGCAACTAAGGGGTTATTGATCTTTGTCGCTATCATGCTGGATTTAGGTAAAAATAAACTTAATACTTGGATCATGTACAAAGAAAATTTACGAAAATTGGCTGGTGGTTCCAACAGTCTATAATGTGGTACTATACCACAAGGTTTTTTTGTTATATTACAGCAATGTGTAATATAGAGTGTATCATGCAGGAAATTTTAAAAATCAAGGGGGAGAGTATGTAATGAAAAAATCAAAATGGCAGTTGTTTCTTATGGTAGTTTTGATGATGTCACTTGTGGTATTTGTTGGATGTAGCAACCAAAATACAGGGAGTAATGATGCTGATGAAGAAGAGCAAGTGAATATCGCTAATAATGGAGACCAAAAAACCATCGGAATGATTGTAAAACACGCTAATACTGAGTATATTCAAGCATTTATTATCGGTGCTAAAGATGCAGCAGAGGAGCTGGGAATCAATCTTCTGATTACTGACGCACAGGCGGATACTATGAGAATCATGAATGCTATTGATACTTTTATTGTGCAGGGAATTGATGGATTTATTTTGGCGGGGGCTGAAGATTTAGTTGCATTGGTTCCAGGTATTGAAAAGCTTAATGAGGAAGGTATCCCAGTGTTTGCTTTGGATACTTCACCTGAGGGTGGGTATGTTGATATGTTTATTACTTTCGATATAGTAAAATCTAGTGAAAAAGCTGCAGAGCAGATGATTCAAGGGATGAAGGAAGCCAATGGAGGCGTAGTGCCAGCGGGTATTGTTATGGAAATCACTGGGTCATTGGTGGACATGTTTGCTGCCGAATGTCATACTGGTTTTACCAATATCATGAAACAATATCCACAGTTGACACTTGTGCAAGGTGAGGGTAACTGGAATAATGATGATTCTTACAATCGTGCCAGTGACTTACTTACTCGCTATGGGGATGAGGTTGTGGGAATCTATGTCCATACACCAGATATCATGGGGGCTGGCGTTGTGGCTGCTGTAGAAAATGCAGGAAAGAATCCTGGGGATTATTTCATCTCTGGCATCTGTTTAGGGAAAGAAGGTCTTGACTTAGTTAAACAAGGCAAGCTTTATGCGGTTGTGGAACAGCCAGCTTTAGTTAGTGCTGAAAAGGCAGTTCGATATATGAATGATGTCTTCAATGGTGTTGAAATTCCAAATATAGGTGAAACCATAGAGGAGGAGGGAGCAATGTGGTCACCTGCTACGGTAGTTGAAAATGAATATGCAGATGGCGGCAGAATGATGATCCTTCAAGCTCCACTTGTTCCACAGGAAGTTTCACCAGAAGATCTCCAACTTTGGGAAAATAGAATTTAGTTTTATGCAACACAAATAAATTGTTTAAGGTACTAGAAAAACATTTAAAAAGTTAAGGGAATTGACTGAAAGAAATTAAACAGGGCAGCTAATGAGATTTATTTTTCTCATTAGCTTGCCCTGTTAAATTTGGGAAACAAAAGCTTCTTACCCCATGAAACTGCAGAAAAAAAGGAAGATATATTAACAACTATGGGCTGTTAAAAGAAACATTTGCTTTATATTTACGTGACTGTTTCGATGGTGGTATCAACAAACATATCGAATACTGCAAAAGTATTAAAGCGTAATGGTTTTATTTGATACAATTTATGGTAATATATATAAATAGATAAAAAAATTTGGACAAGATATAAGAATCTTCCAACTCTAACTCTATAGAATTTCCCCTAATAGATAGGGAGATAATACGAAAAAGTAATGGTTTAGCAGACCTGTTAAAAGGAGAATAACAACTGTGAATAAAAATTTTGAAGAATTTAATCTTAAACAATTTATACTAGAAAATCTTGAAAAAGAGAGTATTAAGAACCCTACTGAGATACAAGCCGATGCTATTCCCCATATTCTAGAGGGGAAGGACGTGATAGGTAAAGCCAAAACCGGCACAGGAAAAACCTTGGCTTATTTAATACCAATGATAGAAAAAATCGATCCTGAGAAGAAGGAACTTCAAATGCTGGTACTGGCTCCAAGTAGAGAGCTTAGCCTTCAAATCCATAGAGAAGCAGAGTATGTCATTAAAAATACAAATATATCTGCAATGCCCTTAGTGGAAGGTATGGATATTAATCGTCAGCTGGACAAATTAAAAAGCAAGCCTCAGCTTATTATAGCTACTCCTGGAAGACTAGTACATATTATTGGTTTAAAAAAGATAAAGATGCATGGGGTAAAGATGATCGCCTTAGACGAGGTGGATCAAATGTTGGAGAAAGGGTTACAAGAAAAGGTGCAGGCGGTGATTGATACTACTTTGAGGGATAGACAGTTGGTGAGCTTTTCTGCCACCCTTTCAAAGAATGCCGTAAGTATTCTTCAATCACTAATGAAAAAGCCTCAATACATCTCTTTAGATAAGACTAAGCCTGTGCCATCAAAAATTAAACACTTATATATAGTAAGTAAGGAATTAAAGAAAACAGGGACGCTGGCAGAGCTTATAGAAGTAATAAAACCAGTCAAGTCTTTGGTTTTTATCAACAAAAATGAAAACGTCGATAGATTTGTAAAGGAATTAAAATCTCTTGGCTTATCTGTTGCAGGCATACAAACAAGAACCAAGAATCAAGATCGTCAACATATCTTAACTACTTTTAATAAGGGTGAACTTAAGGTTCTAGTTACAACAGATATATTTACTAGAGGAATGGACTTTAGAAATGTATCCCATATATTCAATATGGATTTACCTCTAAATCCAGTTGATTACCTCCATAGAGCCGGTCGTACAGGTAGAATGAATAAAGAAGGGGTAGTCTACAATATTGTAAGGGATCGAGAAAAGTTCATCATGTATAAAATGATGAAGGGTTTAAATATAGATGTCAAACCTATCAGTATTTTGAATGGAAAGATTACAGATGTTGAAGAAATTATACGTAGTAAAAAAACATCAGAAAACAGAAAAAATCCTAAAACAAATGCAAGGAGAAAATAGTAGATTAGAAGATGCTTTACTTACTTTTCAAAATATTCACTATGAAGTTATACAACAACAAAAGTTTATAAGGTACAAATTAAAAAAGATTAAAATAATCACAGGATGCTAGAATAAAATAGCCTAGCTCCTGTGATTATTTTAATCTTCGGTATTCATGATCAACTTTACTATAGCATTATTGGTGATAGCAAATTGAATTAAAGGAGCATCAATGAGGGTACCTTTTTCATAGGTTTCTTTAATAATCGTAATATCTTCTAAAAGTTTTTTTCCGCATAGATGATTGTACCTTTGGTCAATTTCAATAGTCATATCCTCTCCGATGTCCTTAGCATCGATTTCACCTTCACTTAACGCTTCTGCAATCTCTGTATCTTGGTTATCTGACACATCCTTTATGTCAGTATCAACAATTTTATTGGTGGATTCTAGAATAGAGTCCTCCATATCCTTTTTCTCCATTTTTACAATGATTGTATTTTCCATACATAGTATCTTATCTATTTCAATAAATAGATTATTTACGATAATGCCAGTGATATCAAAGAAGTCATTCATTTCAATAGAAGTAACTGTACCTACCTCTGCACCATTTTCAGTATATACCTTTTTTGCCACTTCAGTATGGAACATCTTTATATCTTTGGTGACTTTTAGCATGACAGCATCTGAGCCGATGTATGCATTTTCAATAGGGATATAAAAATAGCTATCCTCAAACTCACAATATAAAGAAGTTACTTTATTGTCTTTATAGATTAATCCCTTTAAAGCTCCCAAAACTTTACCAGTAGCTATTGAAATAACAGGTTTTTCCGTAATCTTAATTACCAAACTACTCACCTACTTTTTATAAGTTATTTGCCGCATCTTTATATATTCTGTAATACATGCTACCAATGATATTATGGTATTCAGCAGTGTCTGGCTTAACACAATAAAAATCATTACCAAGATAATTGCTTAAGTAATCAAAGAGCAATTCACTACCTCCACCAGAAAAAATCACCTGATCACAGTTTCCAATAAATTTTGTTCTAACAAATTCTCTAAAATCTTTATTAAGTTCATAGGCAAAACCATCAAATACATCATGTACGATAGCAGTTGCATCAATAGTTTTGCCTTTTTTTACTTTAAGCATTTTTTCATTATATCGAATCATATTATCTATATCATATGTATAAGGTTTCCTGTCTAATTTTTCCCTAAAGTTGTTGTATAGTATCATAGAGATCTTTTCATAACAGTCTAACATACCTTTTTCAAAGGTATTTACCCCTACTGTTTTAACGCCGTTAAAGGCAGCAACATTTATTTGACCTGAACCAACATCAAAAACAATCGTTTTTTTGTTTTTCATATACTCATCTTTTATGCTTCCGCTTTCATTCACTGAATAATGAAAAAAAGTAGCTATGCCTTCAGGACAGAAGGTAACATTTTCAATATCAAAGACGATTTCTTTGATAATTTCCGAAGTATTATTGGGATTATAATACAACACCTTAACATTCCCCTTTAGTGCTTCTCCATGACTATTAGAAAAATCTTTTTTGTTAGAGACATACTCTACTAAAGGTTGATTAATAGTGATATCTACTGACTGTTGATTCTTCTCATACTTAACAAAGTTTGATGCAATTCCCGACAAGATACAGAACTTAATTACTTGATCATTATATTTTTTTTCATATCTGTTCCGATCTCGTATCAAAACTCCTTTATTTTCAGCAGCTTTTCCTACAAGTTTCTTACCCAAAGATTCTCCGTCCTTAATGATTTCTACTAACATATGATCAAGATCAACTTCCTGCGGTTCTAAGTGTAAATCAAATAAATCAAAACTCGTTCCATAATCCAATTCCATTCCAGGCTCCGATACAATGGTAGGAAAACTAAAGGGCTTCTTGGCTTCTTCCATGACTTTTGTTAACCTATTACCACCATCAACATAAATACGAATCTTGTTTTTCATCATTTTACCTCCCAACATCATTTGCAAAAAAAGTGGCATCTTATGTCAAATATACCGCAAAAAAGGCTAAGTATCCTATAGGCCTATGGTAGCAATTTGTCTAAAAATGTTGAAATTTCAAAAAAGAAGTGATATTTTTAGATATATATGTAAGGAGGAAGAGTTATGGATGTTAGGACCAATAAGCATAAAGGCGACTTGCAAAGTTGTATAATAACAACAGGCGTATCCTCATTGAATTATTATAATGAGTATATGCAGCCTTTTATAGAAAGTAATTCGTCATTATATAATTATATGGGAATAAGCAGTATCAAAAGTATTGCTAAGGTTGATGATTACAAAGTAGTGATAGATTTTTGTGACAATAATGTGAAGGAAATTGTTTTTGAAGTTTTAAACTATCTCTTGTCTTTAGACGTTGACATCCATGTGAAACTGATATACAATGTCACACTATGTAATGATGATATAGAGCAATGTATGATTTTACTTAATCGTCTTAATAAACATAAATTAATCAAACTGGAAATAATTCACAAATCATTAGAATTGCCAAAAGAAAAAAAAGTGAGTTTATGGATAAAAAAACTAAAAAATACTTTCTTTTTTACAGGTGCAGGTAATACAGGTAAAACATCATTAATCTCTGCTTTAAGTGAGCTGTGCAATGAAAAAGGACATACGGTAGCATTAATAGATCTTACTGAGAATAATAAGTTGATCAATTACTTTACAAATATTTATTCACTTTTAGGGGCGAACCTTCAAGAGAGTTTTATTAAAGAAAGGATAAAAGATAATAGGGAAGAAGTAGTAGATGTCTATACTTGCAATTATAAAAGTTTAATAAATAGTAAAGAGGAAAGAATATTTTGTGAATCTATAGAGAAAATTAGCTCCATTTATGATTATGTATTTGTGAATGCTGATATAAATACTGCTTATATGAAAAGTGAAATATTTTATATAGGAGAAAAAATTTTTCTTGTCCATGATTTTATGCCCACTAAGATAAATAGTGCCAAACAAATTTTGTTAAAGTTCAATGAACTTGGGATGAATACCAAAGGAAATATCTCATTGATATACAATAAGATGGTGAAATGTTATTTTGACATTGGCTTTATTGAAGAAAAAATAATTTTTAAAAAAGCAAGCAATAAAAGACTAATACCTTTAGTAGACTTAAAATGTGAAACCTTTGAAATACCCTATAGTAAAAAGACAATGAAAGCAATAATAAATCATATTTCTCATAAAAGCAGTATTATTAATAATGTAGCTTACAGCTATAGGAGAAATGCCGATTATATCTATAAATATATTAATAACATACCGTACACTGAAATAGATAATATTGATATTGTAGAATATGCGAAAAGTTTTTTTGAGGGCATAATGAAGCATACCTATATAAAGAATATAAAAAAAGAGGTATGTAAATCTAGGATGCACGTGAAAAATTTTAAAAAAATTGCTTCTTATTTAATACATTCAAAACTCCTCTAGTATAAGTATCCGTATGTCTAAATCTGCCGCAGGCTTTTTACTTCAAACTAAAAACCGACCAAATTATGGTAACCACCATAAACCTTATAAGCCACGATAACTATGAAAACTTCACCTACTATATATAGGTGAAGTTTTCATAGTTATCGCAGAAATTGAATGATGCTGTTGATTATATAAATTTCAAATCAATTTTGTATTTCTATTATTAGAGAAAATACTACATTGCTGATCCTTAAAAGAATCCCCTAGAAAATCCCCAAAACGGTCTACGCCATATGCCAGCTAGGATAAGAAACCATAGTAGTAAGCTGGAGCCGCCAAAGAAAAATTGACTATCAATATTAGAAACATTGTTAGATGAACCCGTATCTTCAGCCAATATTTCCTTGATTACTTCTATTCTTTCTTGTGTCATGTCAGTGACAAAGCCATTCATTTGGGACAATGCATTAAGATTTGCAGTATGCTGCTTTAATAGATCCTGAGAAACTTTCCCTTTTACCTCTGCTATTTCTTTGAAAATATCATAGTCTGATTTATCGCCATACTGCATCATAAAGTCATTGAATTCGCCTATATGCTGGCTTGGTAGCAAAATGAAGTCTAGCGTGTATCCTCTATTGGTATTTACAATTTCAGCCATAGCTTTCACCTCCTCTCTCTTTTTCGATAATATACTATGTCTCTTTAAAGAAAGCGTGCTGTTTAGATGTTAAGAGAAGGACAGATTGTGCTAAAAATCTACTAGTTAAATCCAACAATCTTGCTATTGTAAACAGAAACCTCCTGCAAGTGGTGCACTGGAAGTGTAGTTGCATTTCGGTTCACTTGTTTTTTTATTTATAGCCCATGGTTTTGGGGGAAATCCTAGACCGCCAAATGAAGACAAGGCTACCTTGGTCTTGTTAGGCCTAATAGGTTATGCTAAAATAGAATGATATTACAGCGTTATCATTTCTGCGTTTGAGAGGAGAACTTATGGAATGTAGACTTGGATGTGCAGCTTGTTGTATTGCACCATCAATATCTTCTGCAATACCAGGCATGCCAGAAGGTAAACCTGCTGGGGTTAGATGCATTCAACTAACAAGTGATAATAAGTGTAAGTTGTTTGAAAAAGAAGATAGACCAGCTGTATGTATGAATCTCAAACCTTCTAATGAAATGTGTGGTAAGACTGCAAAAGAGGCATATTCATACTTAGAAGATCTTGAGAAATCTACAGCAGTTGTTAATAAGTAAATCGAGGGAAAGGGGTTTCTTTATGTATTCGTTTACACCTAACGGAGTATGTGCACAACAAATTATTTTTTCCATCAATGATGGCGTAGTAGAGAATGTAGCTTTCTATGGGGGGTGCTCTGGCAATTTGCAGGGGATTAGTCGATTAGTTGAAGGTATGCAGGTAGGAGAAGCAATTGTCAAGTTAAGAGGTATTAACTGTGGAGGAAAAGGTACATCTTGTCCTGATCAGTTAGCCACAGCCTTAGAGGTAGGCATGAAAAAACAAGCTGTTTAAATCTCCATTTTAAAAAATATATTTACTTATAATCAAACCATGAAGACTAACAAAGTTGCAAGCAACAGAATTGTTAGTCTTCATGGTTTTTTATAAGCAATAGAAAATTATAAATTTTATAAATTATGGATAAGTTATAATTTCCGTTATTGGTTTCAACAAAGTCATCCTTTAAATCTTCCAAAGGATGACTTTGTTCTAAACTAAGTAAGTAATTTTATCTGAGAATAATCATATTTTTGGCTTAAGGTGTAGGCATCGAGAGCTGTTGTATGGATGTCTTTTTCTTTCATGCCTAAAAGTTTACTTGTATTAGCCAATAAAAAGATCGTTAACTCTTCAATAGACATTTTGATCTGACCTGACAAATAATTTAACATAACTTCTCTTCTAGCACCAAAGTCTGCTATTACAGTTCCTTCATACTCTGACTGAGAAATTGTCAAATGATAGTCTTTAATAAAATCTTGATAAATAATGCTAATTCTATCGGACAATAACCTATAGAAAGATTTCTTAGCCATAATTTCTCCAAAAAACCTTTTGTTATTAGAATCAGATAAAATAACCTTATAAAATATGATTGAGACAAAGAAGTGCTTGTAATAGGAATTTGCACCATCATCTACTTTATCTTTGATGAATTCATAGATGTTATCTAGATAATCGACAAAAATATTGATTACAATAGCATCTTTGGTCTTAAAGTAATAGGTTAAATTACCTAAGGAGATACCAAGATCTGTAGTGATATCCTTCATCGTAGTGTTATTATAACCCTTAGTATAAAACATTTCTTTAGCAGTATCGTAAATTTTTTGCTTCGTAATTTCTCCCTTTGTTTTTTGCATCGTCATCAATCCTTTTCCAAGATAGCTTGATTATAACATAAGAATATAAATTAATCAAAATTAGTAAATTTTACTTTTTTGCTATTTTTTATTGACTTATAAGATCTTTATGGTTAATATAATAGTAAATAAATAATATTTACTAAAACGACAATATTTTACAAGTACAGTTATAGGGTACAAACTTTAATACATTAAAAAGAAAATTAAAAAATTTGTGCATATCCAAAGGAGAATATATATTTGACCTTCAACACTACATTAAATAATTGCACAATAAACTGCCTTAGAAACAATGTGTTATTGTAGACGAAAATTTTGATGTAAGTACCTATAGATTTACTTGAACTACGGGTACATAACATTACAAAATTATAAATAAAGGTGGGATTAAGATGATTATTATTGGAGAAAAAGTTAATGGGACGATTCCTAGTGTAAAAAAGGCTATCGAAGCTAGGGATGAAGAATTCATCAGAAACCTTGCGATTCATCAAGTGGATGCAGGAGCAGACTATATTGATGTTTGTGCAAGTACAGCTCCTGAAGTTGAGGTAGAAACCTTAAAGTGGTTGATGGATATTGTGCAGGATGCAGTAGATAAGCCACTATGTATTGACAGTCCAAACGCAAAGACCATTGAAGCAGTATTCAAATATGCGAAGCTACCAGGTCTAATCAACTCTGTATCTGAAGAGGGAAATAAGTGTGAAGTAATTTATCCTATGATTCAAGGCACTCAGTGGCAAGTAATTGGTTTGACATGTGATAATAAGGGGATTCCTAGTGATGTGAAAACTAGAGTAGATATCACAAAAATACTGGTAGAGAAGGCACAGAAGTATGATATTACACCAGATAGAATACATATCGATCCTTTAGTTATGGCACTTTCTACAGACAATACATCCTTAATGAGTTTTGTAGAAACGACAAGAACTATAAAAGAAATGTATCCTACCATCAAAGTAACATCAGGATTGAGTAATATTTCCTTTGGTATGCCTTTAAGAAAAGTAGTAAATCAAGGATTTTTAACGATAGCTGCCTTTGTAGGAATGGATTCAGCCATCATAGATCCATGCAATAGAGATATGTTAGCAACGCTGCTTGCGACAGAAGCATTACTAGAAAAAGACAAGCATTGTAGAAAGTACAATACTGCCTATAGAAAAAATAAAATAGGACCAATCAAATAAAAAAAGAAAACGTTGTCCGAATAGGTGTTGAAAATAGTTATAATTATTACGCTTGCAATACTTTAACTAAAGTTTCAATATATAAATGGTTAAGGGGAATATATATTATTACAAGGGGGAGTTTATAATGGCAATGGACTTAAAAGTATTAACTGAAGCAGTGGGAGAACTTGATGAAGACAAAGTGTTAGAAATGTTAGAGGATTTTGTGGCAACCAATCCAACAGAAGAAGAGGCACAAAAGGTTGTAAATGCATGCCAACAAGGGATGGCAGTTGTAGGAGATTTATTTGATAAGGGTGAGTATTTTGTAGGAGACTTAATATTTGCTGGTGAATTGCTTTCAAGTGCTATTGAAGCATTAAAACCAGTGATAGGCTCTGGAAGTACAGAAAAAGTAGGTACGATTGTACTTGGTACAGTAGAAGGGGATTTACATGACATTGGTAAGAACATATTTAGAAGCATGGCAGAGGCTGCTGGCTTTGAAGTTTATGATATAGGAATAGATCAATCGGTGAGTGCGTTTATTGACAAAATTAAAGAAGTTAAACCTCAAATTCTTGGTATGAGTGGTGTTCTTACTTTAGCTATCGACGCCATGAAAAACGTAGTTGATGGATTACAGCAGGAAGGATTAAAAAATGATTTAAAAATAATCATCGGCGGTAACCCTGTAACAAAAGAGGCTTGTGAACATGTTGGAGCAGACGCCTTTACTACTAATGCAGCAGAAGGTGTAAAAATTTGTCAAGGATGGATGTGCTAACATGGAGAATACAGTAGTTTTATCTCAAGAGAGAACTCAGTTGTTTAAAGATCTTTATAGAGGAAAAATACCTAAAAAAGTTCCAATAGGGGTAAAATTTTATCCTGAATTTTGTATGCAATATGCAAATATGGATTTAATAGAGGTCCAATGGAATACTGAGAAGCTTGAAGAAGCTTTTGATAAAGTATGTAAAGACTTTGTTTCAGATGTAGCACCCATCTCTGCAAATCGATTTATTTCTTTTTATGAATTATTGGGGGCTAAAACCTTCGTGATGGGTTCTGGTGGTTTTATACAGCATCCAGAACTTCATGGTTTGGAACCAGAAGAGTACGATGAATTTATTCAGGCACCTTATGATTGTATTGTAGAGAGAGTGCTGCCAAGATTATATACCAAGCTTGATGCAGATCCAAATACCAAGGCACTGACTTTGGCAAAGGGCATGAAGGCTTTCTATGATGAATTTGCAAATTTTGGGGCCATAAAGGCAAAAATGATTCAAAAATATGGTTATGCAGTTTTGCCACCAGCTTCCACAACCTTCTGTGAAGCCCCCTATGACTTTATTGCTGATATCATTAGAGGGTTTAAAGGGATTTCTAACGATGTAAGAAGATACCCTCAAAAGGTTCTAGAAGCTTGTGAGGCGGTAACACCTTTGATGATTAAAAAAGGTACACCACCGGTTCCTTCGATGGATGGAGAAACAGTAATACCATTACATATGGCACCTTACATGAGACAAAAAGATTTTGAGAAGTTTTATTGGCCTACATTTAAAAGAACAGTAGAAGCACTTGCAGCCAAAGGACAGGGAGTTTACCTATTTGTTGAGCATGATTGGATGAGATATTTAGATTATTTGTATGAACTACCTGAAAATACAAGAATGAGGTTTGAATATGGTGATCCAAAGCTAGTAAAAGAAAAGTTAGGAAAAAAACATATCATCAGTGGTTTTTATCCTCTTTCTTTACTTAAGAGTGGAACAAAAGAAGAATGTATAGATAAAGCAAAAGAGCTTTTAGATATCTTAGCACCTGGAGGAAAGTATTATTTTGATTTAGATAAAGTTGCTATTACTGTAGACAGTGTTAACGTTGAAAACTTAAAGGCTGTACTAGAATATGTTGATGAAAAAGGAAAGTATTAATTAAAGGAGAGATGAAGATGGATTCAAAATATTATAAAACTTGGGAAGAGTACAAAGCGGCTTGTCCTGAAATTAATGAGGCACTAGAAGCAGCTATGGCACCTAAAGTACAAAAATACGAAGATGCGTTATTTAACTTTATCCTGTCTTTAGTATTATAGATAACTAACCTAATCGTTTAAGTTATTGTAACTTGATTTGTGCAATTTTTTAGCTATGTCTTAGCTGTGTCTTAGCGTTAATCAGTTACAAGACTTCAAATGCTTAATCTTTCATGAGAATAACCCCTATCGCTAGCGATAGGGGTTTATATCATGGAACCACATTTCTATTTAAAGTCAATTTCTACTCGAATTAGTCTACCTAATATTTTAATGTCTTTGATGTTTTTTACAAGTGCTTTGCCATCTCCAGTTCCTTCAATTAGTTGCACCTTATTGCCTTCTGTCTTCTTTAACTTTCTTAAATATCTTTTATCATCATATTCGATGAGTTGAAAAGCACCATTGATAAATTCTTGATTTAAATAAATCAGGCAGCGGTCTCCTTTTTTCATTCTATATTGCGTGAGAAGGTCATCCGATAGCTCTATATAAATCAATTTGTCCGGGTGAAAACCTTCTACCTTTTTATCAATAATGGGAAAGCTTTTATAATCTTTTATTGCTGTCATTTGCATATCATAAATAGGTACTTTTTTAATAATATTGGATAATGCTTCTTCCCATTGGGCTAAAGGCTCTACTTCTTTTCTTTTTACAGGCGTTGAGGGCATTAGCTTTTGAGGCTTGTTTCCAATAACGTCCTTTTCCTTTTTGTCCTCAGTAGATGCTTCCAAAACCATACTTTCCTCTAAATTAGAGCCCAATGCTTTGGAGATTTGTGATAGAAGCTTTTCATTGACAATCTTTCTACCACTTTCAATGTCTAAAATGAAGGACTCTGTTACGCCACATTTTTTTCCTAGTTGCTTGGGACTAACCCCTTTTTTCGTTCTCTCTTCTCTAATTCTGTCTCCTACTCGGCTCATAATTCCACCTCATTTTCCTTATTCATCTCTTCCATGCCATTATGGAAGCAGTTGACAGTCTAGTGCATAACTATATTTAACAATAGATAGTTAAAAATGTCAATTTCTTTTTACTCCCTCACAGCGATAGATTTTCATTCCTAGGGCAGAAAATTTATCTTCATACTCTGTAGTAATACCATCATTTGTTTCACTATGGTGCAAGTCAAAGGTGATGTTATTTAAACGAAAATTTTCATAAGAAAGCTCATTTAAGGAGAACTCAAAAAGTTTCTCGTTATCTGTTTTGAAATGCACATCTCCATTTTCTCCTAAAATATATTTATATTTCTCTAAAAAGTTTCTATGGGTAAGGCGTCGTTGTACCCAACGTTTTTTAGGCCAGGGGTCGCAAAAATTAATATAAATTCTACTTAGTTCATTTTTATCGAATATATCATGAATTTTATTGATATCGCACCAAAGAAAGCAGATATTTTTTAGTCCCTTATCCACTGCTTTTTCCACAGCTCTTAACAGAACTTCTTCTTTTATTTCAATACCTATGTAGCAAATATGAGGATTCATTTCTGCCAGGGTGGTGATAAATTGACCTCGTCCCGTTCCTAGCTCTACATGAATGAGTTTTTCTTCATGAAAGTAATCCTTCCAACGACCTTTATATTTTTCTGGTTCTTTGCATAGATAATCTTCATAACTTAATAATTTTTCCTTCGATCCAGGTTTTTTTCTTCTTCTCATTTTGAATAAACTCCTTAGCTATATTTGATATGGTTTATTATACCATGCCTTAGGTGAATCTTATACTTATTTTAGTTTCTATCAAAGAGAAATATATTTTATTGAACATGATTAGCGTTAACCTAATCCATAATTTGTTATCCTTGTTATTCTAAGATCCTTCGCTACCCTCAGGATGACAGTTCGAGAGGATTTTGGTAATAATTGCATTAAGTTAACAGCTATGTGTTGGACATCAAATTATAGATGTACAAATGTTATAGATACATATCTACAGGCAAAATTGCTTCAGATTTCATGCTATGGTATAATATGGGATAAGTCATATCAAACCCTTAAAGCAGAAAAAGAGTGAAAAGGGAATGTATACTGCTATATTATGAAGTAGAAATAGGTAAAATATATTTTAGGAAGGAATGATGTTAGAAGTTGCAAGAGTGATAGTCCTTTGTCTAATCTTTTATGAAGAGTACAAAGCAATACAACTGTTCTCTTGCTTGTTAATAAAGAGGAGGTAGCAATGAATAAAAATACAATTATCAACATGGTGGGGAAAACACCTTTGGTAAGGGCAGAAAACCTTGAAAAGGAACTAGGTATTTCAAAAATTTATCTAAAGCTTGAAGGAAATAATCCTTCGGGGCAAAGGATAGATCGACTAGCTTACCTATTAATCAAAGATGCTATAGCAATCAACAAAAGAACACTATGTGTAGGGACTTATGGTGCATTGTCTAAGTCATTGGCACTAATATCCCAGTACTATGATATTCAATGTGTTTTTGTTTTTCCTGCCAACAGGAAGGTAGCAAAACATGAAGCCTTTAATAAAGAAAATATTAAAGTAATTGAATATGGAAAAACGCAATTTGATGCCATTAACTATAGTAAAAAATTGTGTGAGGAAAATAGGTGGTATAATGCCAGCCTAGGTATGGAGAATAATATTTTGAATATGACTTCCTTATCCTTTATAGCAGAGGAGTTACATCAGCAGGTGAAGGGGGAAATAGACAGTGTCTTTTCTCTAATGAGCTACGGTTTTTCAGTATCTGCTCTTAACTTAGGTTTTAGACAACTATGGATTAATGATAGCATTAAAAAGCTTCCTAAGCTATATAGCTGTACAATTAATGAGGGCAATGTAATTTATGAATCCTTTAAAAAAGGTAGTAGTAAAATTATTTCTCTGCCTACTGAAAAAATCAAAATTACTAAATATAACAGGCATTTATTGAATTTTAACAGTTCGATAGCCCAAGACGCACTTGATTCAATTTATGACGCTAATGGTAAAATTACAGGAATCAGTGAAGAAGAGCTAATAAAATATACAAATGAATTTAAAGGGATTGAAAAAATTAAGTTTAGTACAGAAAATGGTTATGCCATAGCAGGATTTATAAAAGAAGCAAGAAAAGGAAATCTGCAAGAGGGAAATCATGTAATTCTACTGGACGATGGTCGTGTAGACCTAGATGTCAGGAGAGTTCAAAAAATAGATACTGATATGTCTATTGATGAAATCGTTGGCCTTATGAATGAGTGGCTAATGGAGTATACAGACCCTATTTATGAGATAAAAGAGGCACTACAATCAGCCTTTGATAAAGGCTTTGTGTTAATGGCATATTATAATAATAAGCTAGCTGGGGTTGCTGTTATTGTTCATACAGGGTTCGAAAATTTTATCCCTACCTATCACTTAGGCTATATTGCTACTAAAAGAAACATTAAGGGCAGGGGCATTGCTACACGGCTTCTCAGTAAAGCAATAGAGGTATCAAATGGCAACATATCTTTACATGTGGAACAAAACAATAATAGAGCGATTAAATTATATGAAAAAATGGGTTTTAGAAAGTCTTATCTTAGAATGATTCATGAATCTAGAAATGAGCTGTAAAAAGTATATAGTTAAAAACACTTTATGATCATAAAAAAGTCATCAGAGGGACAAGGATCCCTCTGATGACTTTGCTTATATCTTAAAGGTGTCTACGACACTTTTTAATCGTTGAGAGCTTTCTTTTAACTTATCTGCAACGACTGTAACCTCACTGGTCTTTTGAGAAATGATAGATGCTCTTTCTGCTATGTTTTCAGAACCTGCCGCTGATTCATTATTCGCAATCGATATCTCATTAATGATTCGGCCCATGTTTTGTATAGAAGCATTTAGTTCTTGTGCAGTGCCACTAAAATCCGTAACTAAATCTTCGATGGAGCTAGCATCTTTAGAATAAAGTTCTCCAGTGTTAACCATTGTCCTATAATCATTTAGCACTGTTACTTCAATAAAATCCAATGCCTTCTCGGAGTTTTGGGTTAGGTCCTTCACCAAAGTGATTACAGTTTTTGTGACTTCTTGAATCTCATTAACCGTCTTCTTAGAATCTTCTGCTAACTTTCTGATTTCATCAGCAACTACAGCAAAACCTTTACCAGCTTCGCCTGCTCTAGCCGCTTCAATGGCGGCGTTTAAGGCAAGAAGATTAGTCTGTGCAGTAATTTGTAAGATGGACTCTGCCAGCAAATTGATGGTGTCTACTGCTTTTGACTGTTCTATAGCTGTTCTTAAACCAGTATCTACACTTCTACGTAGATCGTCTGCCTTCTGTTGAGAAATAATAGCGTTTTCCTTAAGATTTTCTGCCCTTTTACTTATTTCGCTGGATGTTACAGCACCTTCTTGTGCTTTCTCAGCAATAGATTCTACTGCTTTTTCAAGTTCATTTGAAGAAGCGTTCATTTCTTCTGCTGATGCTGCAGTTTCCTCCATCCCAGCAGACATTTCTTCTGTAGTTGCTGATACGTCTTCTACCTGAGAATTTAATTCTAATAATTGCATATTGGTTCTAGTAACGAAGTCTTCTAGATTTTCAGACTCTTCTACTACTGTCTTAATCATGCCTCTAATAGATTTTCGCATCATATCCATCGAAGTCATTAAAACACCTGTTTCATCTTTGGCTTGCATATATTTTTCTGGTATATCCTGTGAGAAGTCCCCAGTTGCTATAGTCTGTATGTGTGTCACAGCTCTTTTAATAGGTTTTGTGATTCTAGATGTAAGTAACATAATTAGTAATGCAGATAAAATAATACTGATGATTGCCACTATACTTAAACCTACTCTAAGTTGGTTAATTTTTGAAATATATTGTGTTGTAGGCATAAAACTTATAACA
This sequence comes from Clostridium aceticum, assembly GCF_001042715.1. NCBI lineage: Bacteria > Bacillati > Bacillota > Clostridia > Peptostreptococcales > Natronincolaceae > Andreesenella > Andreesenella acetica. The sequence goes on from NZ_CP009687.1 coordinate 1,400,491, forward strand.
TGCATATTTAAATAATCACTTTTCTCATAGGAGGCTATATTTCTAACGCCCTCCATCGTAAAGAAACCAATACCGGAGTGATTTACCACTAATTCCTGATAAAACTCTTGAATGTCTCCTTCTTCTTGACTAAGGTCAAGGTTAAGGACCTGTGATTGATCTTCAGATGAAACAACAAGTCCTGATGAATTTATTAAGAGTGTTTTTACATTGTGATTAGTGTTTCCTTTAATGATGTTTTCAGTCATTGCTTCTAAGTCCAAGGCTTTCTCCACAGTTCCTAAAAGTTCTTGAGAGTTTTTGCTAAACACAGGAGCAGCTACTAAAAAAACTGGTCTACCTGTTACAGGAGAAAGATGATGACCTCCTAGACCTGCCTTTGGATTTTGCAGAAAATGATACCGCCAACTGTTTTGGGAAGTGTCCAATACTCTGCCCACAGAGTCTCCACCTAGCGAGTCCATTAGTACTGAAATTTCAGCGTTTTCATACCAGGTATAGAAGATATTTTCATATAGTCCCCCTGAAGCTTTTCGTCTTGTTTCGATAATACTAGAAACTCTATCTGATTTTGTAGCATCCAATTGCTTTATTTCTAGAAATTCTTGGTATATATCTACGGTAAAGGGTTCATTTCCCATAGATTCAATTAATTTTACCTCACCCTGTAAAGCAATTTCAATTTGACCTCTCCTTTCTGAGGTTAAAGCAGAGAGGGTATTGATTGCTTCTTCCTCTAGAGACTGGGTAGAAGAAGTGCTAGCGTAGATCAAACTAACCAGCATAGGTACAATAACACATAGAATTGATGTCAAAAAAATCTTACTAAACAAACTGTTTGTTTTTACGGTTAATTTTTTTATCATACAACAATGCCTCCATTCATGGGAATTTAAAATAAAATTTCAAACCTCGTTTACTTCTTATAATCTGCTCTAGTATAAACTGACTCCTGTATTTACAAGTATATCACCTACAAAGGCATGTTTCAATTAAATATTACAAAATCTGTCATATTCTTACAAGATTTTCATAAGTAAATAGGTCTTTGGAGGGATGTTTTTCATAAAGCAGCTTTTGTTATATACTTATCAGGTGTAGGATCTAAACTTTAGTGATAATAAGGACTACATTTGCAGTCCACAATTTTAGGGCGAAATTGTAGATGGTCTATATTAAAGTTTGGTTTTAGAAGCGGCGTATCTATAATACGTAGGTTGTGTAGAATCTGATGCTTAATGAACCTAGCATAATAGAAAATTTCTCTTCCAATAAAAAGGTTTTTAGAGAAATATGTCGAATATAGCTTACTAAACCCAAATAGATATTTAATCAGATCGTCGACTGAGTAAAAATAGAAGATATAAGAAAGATTAGAATATAAATAAACTGATATGAAGAATAATTCATGATTGTAAATAAGGTTCTTTGGGTAAACAGCAGAATAATACAAAAGAATCCTCTACAAATAAAGTAATATGGTAGCTGCACACTAGGCAGTAACAAATTTGTCATGAAAATTATTATAATAAATCATTTATGGAAAAGGAGGTTTTAAATTGAAACAAGAGATACTTTTAGAGAGCGGTATTAACGAATTAGAAATTGTTATTTTTAAAGTAGGAGACAGTTTGTTGGGAATTAACGTTGCCAAGGTAGAATGTATCATCGCATCTCAGCCTACTACAAAAATCCCAAATGCTCATAAAAATGTAAAGGGAATCATTAATTATAGAAATAGAGTCATACCGGTAATAGATTTGATTAAGTCTTTGAAAAAGGAATGTGAAAAAACCTCAAATGAAAGGCTTTTTATCTTAATACATATTAATAATAGCGACTTTGCTATTGAGGTGAGTTCAGTAGTAGGTATTAGAAGACTTTCGTGGGAAGATATTGAAATTCCTTCATCGATCCTTGTAGGAGAAAATGAAACACCTATCACAGGAATTGTTAAAGCTGAAGAAGATAAGCTTGTACTAATACTGGACTTCGAGAAGATATTAGCAGATATAGACGCATCTTTGGCATTAAAAGAGTCAAAGGCTATAGATGGTTTAGAAGGAAAAAAACTAGTGGTGGCAGAAGACTCTAGCTTTTTAATAAAAATAGTATATGAGTCTTTTACTAAAGCAGGAGCAACTGTAGAGAAATTCACTAATGGTAGGGATGCATTGGAATACTTAGAGCAAGTTCCTCAAAATGAAATATATTGTGTGATCACTGATATTGAGATGCCAATCATGGATGGTCTGACCTTGACTAAAAACATAAAGAGCAATCCAAAATTAAAGGACATACCAGTAGTATTATTTTCTTCTATTATCAGCAATGATTTAAAGCATAAGGGCTTAAGTGTTGGGGCTGATGCACAAATTACCAAACCTGAAATCAATCAGTTGGTAGATGTGGTAAAGGATATTGGCAACTTAGCTTAAATTTGTTATAACTATATAAAAATATTTAATGCGTTGGTTGAGGTATCCTCAACCAACGCATTTTGATATACTTTACTTATATATTTTAACCATGAGGGTTAACTTAACACAATTATTACTAAAATTCTCTCTCAATGTCATCCTTCGACTCCGCTCTGCTCCCTCAGGATGATAAATTATGGTTTAAGTTAACGCCTATGATATTTTAATTAGACAAGGAGGAAAAAAATGATAAGACAGGCAACTGAAGAGGATTTAAAATGGATTTTAGAAATATATAATGATGCCATCATAAATACTACGGCAGTTTATGAATACAAAGCCTACTCTTTAGAGGATAGAAAAGTTTGGTACAATAAGAAGATGGAGAAGGGATATCCTGTGCTAGTGTTTGAAGAGGAAGGGAAAATTCTAGGGTTTGCTACCTTTGGGCCATTTAGAGAAAGACCAGCTTATAAGTATACCATTGAACATTCTGTATATGTTGATAGAAGCGGTAGAAACAAAGGCATCGGAACAGCTTTAATGCAGGAAATTATTAAAACTGCTGATGAAAGAGGGTTTGCTACTTTAGTAGCAGGTATCGATGGTGCTAACGAGCAAAGTATAAAAATACATGAAAAACTAGGATTTAAATATTCCGGTACTATAGAACGAGCGGGATATAAATTTGGTAAATGGCTTAATTTGGTTTTTTATCAACTAGATCTTAAAGGACCAAAGATACCAGTAGAGGAATGATGCAGATAATGAAGGTACCTCAATGGAATATAGATAAGGATAAGGTTTTTCATAGGATAAGTTGCAAACCTAGTAGCCCAGGCTATACTGTTGTAGATCAACACTATCAGGCTTTATTAAAGGAATTAAAGAAGATGGCAGATCCTCTAGGAATATATAAGTATAAAAAAAGAGGAGTGGAAGATTCTAATGAAGGAATAGACAATTGTAGCTATGTTGTTTACTGTTTTGTGTCTATAGGTAAAGAAGTAAGTGATAGAATACAGCATTACTTTGAAATAGGAAGTTATCTAAAAGCAACGGTACTAGATGCTATGGCGGATGAAATGCTGTTTTCTATCAGTGAGGAGGTAACAAATCATGTGTTTTCTGAAGCAAAGGAAAGATTGCATGGATTGACCTATAAGATAGAACCGGGACAAAGGGATATCCCCCTAAGGCTGCAAAAAGAAATTATCATGAAGTTAAATGAAGGAGAAGAAAATCTTATCGAAGTAAAAATTACAGAAGGCTTTATGCTGGACCCTTTAAAGTCTATGACCTTTATGTATGGAGCTGATAAAAATCTACCTTTGACTTTAAGAAACCATGATTGTGGAGGGTGTAGTAGAAAAAATTGTCAATTCCGTTTCTTCTCTTCAAAAATGAAGTTGTTAGTATAAATGAAGGAGGATAATAAATGCTAACCTTTAAGGATTATCAATACAAAAGACCAGATATGGAGAAATTGCAGAAGGAATTTGAAAGTCTATTGAATGAATTTGATAGTGCCAGTTCATTTTCCATTCAAGACTGTATTATGAAGGAAATTAACGTATTAAGAAGTCAATTTGAAACGATGGAAGCATTAGTACATATAAGGCATACTATTGATACTACAAATGAATATTATGAGAAGGAAAATGATTTTATTGACGAAGTAAAACCCATCTATGAAGGTTTAATTAATAAATATTATCAATCATTAACTACTTCTAAATATAAAAACCAACTTGAAGATAAGTGGGGCCAACAGCTTTTTAGAATAGCAGAAATTCAGCTAAAAACTTTTTCAGATGAAGTTATTCAAGATCTTCAGCAGGAAAATAAACTTACAAGCCAATATACAAAATTAAGGGCTTCAGCAAAAATTATGTTTGAAGGAGAAGAAAGAAACCTGTCTCAAATGATCCCTTTTATGGAGTCAAAGGATAGAGCTGTAAGGAAATTAGCTCAGGAGGCAGTTAGTGACTTTTTTGTGGAGAAGGAAGAGGAATTTGATGAAATTTATGATGGATTAGTAAAGGTCCGTACTAATATTGCTAAAAAATTGGGTTATGAAAACTTTGTAGCTTTGGGCTATGCAAGACTTACAAGATCTGATTACGATGCAAAAATGGTGGCCAATTATAGAAAACAGGTATTAGCGGACCTTGTGCCAGTGGCGACAAAGCTAAAGGAAAGACAGGCGAAGAGACTTCAGCTGGATACTTTAAAGTATTATGACGAGTCGCTGGAGTTTTTAACAGGGAATGCCTTTCCAAAGGGAGATCCTGATTGGATTATTCAGCAGGGGAAGAGGATGTATCGGGAACTATCACCTCAAACCGACGAGTTTTTTACCTATATGCTGGAGAAAGAATTATTAGATTTAGTAGCAAAGAAGGGAAAAGCAGGTGGAGGTTACTGTACTTACCTAAGTAAATATAAGTCACCTTTTATATTTTCCAACTTTAACGGAACATCAGGGGATGTAGACGTACTAACTCATGAGGCGGGTCATGCTTTTCAGGTATATAGCAGTAGAAATTATGAGGTTCCAGAATATATATGGCCTACATTGGAAGCTTGTGAAATCCACTCTATGAGCATGGAATTTTTTGCATGGCCTTGGATGGATTTATTCTTTAAAGAAGATGTGACAAAATATAAGTTTAGTCATTTAAGTGGTGCCTTGCTGTTTATCCCCTATGGTGTTTTAGTAGATGAATTCCAACATTGGGTATACGAAAATCCAGAAGCAACCCCTGCTGCAAGAAAAGCAACGTGGAGGGAAATTGAAAAAAAATATTTGCCGCATCGAGACTATGAAGAAAATGATTTTCTACATAGAGGTGGATTCTGGTTTAGACAAGGTCATATCTTTGGAAATCCTTTTTACTATATCGATTATACCTTAGCACAAGTCTGTGCTTTTCAGTTTTGGGTAAAAGCCCAAGAAAATAAAGAAAAAGTCTGGGAAGACTATTTAAACCTTTGTAAGGCGGGAGGCAGTAAATCTTTTTTAGAGTTGGTAGAACTTGCTAGCCTGAGAAATCCTTTTGAAGATGATTGCATAAAGTCTATCATCCCTGCTATTACAAAATGGTTAGATTCTATAGAAGACATAAATTTGTAGAAAATTATCTCAACTTAAATGATTGAGCAACTCAAGCAAATAAGAAAGAAATGAATAGGAGTTATCTGCTGTTTTTAGCTTAGGGATAGCTCCTTTACTCTTATAAAGAACAAAACAGAGGCTAGTAGCCTCTGAAGATATGAACTTTACTTATAATTTTTTATATACTCCTGAAGAGCTTCTGTTGTTACGTCAATAAGGGATTTGTTTTTATTTTTTGCTATTTCCTCTAGGCTATCTTTTATCTCCTGGTCTATTTTAAAACCAAGAGGTATTTTTGTCAGTTCTTTTACTTTCTTTTCAAATTCTGATTTTGATATAGTTTCAAACATAAGACGTCCCTTTTCCCCTTTTACATCATCATAATTCCATCCTGTCGGGTTATATCTGGACTCCATATCGTTGAAGCATTTTGAATCTGTCCATATGTCTCCAGTTTCTTTATCCTGTAGAATAAAGTACATCATTTTTTCTTTAACATCATTTTTTGAACCCTTGTTTAACATCACTATTCTCCCCTTTTTATTATGTATTATTATTGGGAATAAACCCTTAACTATAATTATCTCATAAAATCTGGGTTTTGGGGATATCTAATTGTAGATTCACTGGAAGAAATGTTACTAGCTATAGTGTTGAAGCTTGGTTATAGAAGATGATTTCAAATGAAAACTTTGATATAATACTGGTCTTGCTAAAAATACATTTGTTAATAAACAGGCTCTTGATTATGCTGCAGCAGGCATCTATCCAGAAAGTGGAGTAAGTGAAAGACACGAATAGAGATGCACGGTGGAAGTATTACTGTGGATAGTGTCTATGGTGATGGAACTGAATTTACCATAGACTTACCAGTTTTCCCCAGTAACAAGTACAGGCTTGGAAGAAGTAGCACTAGAAAAAACACAGAGGACTTAGTGAAAGGAGATACTTCTTATGGAAAAGATTTGAAACTTTTTCCATAGGAGTATCTTTTTCACTATGAGGGTATGACTTTTATTCTATTATATGGACTACTGATTCAGCTATAGATTGACTTGTAGCTGTAATTTCCTCTAGGCTGGCAGAGATAGCATTGATTGCATCACTGATTTTGTCCATCTTGCTTTCAACGCTTGTAGATTGTTCTACAATTTGAAGTATTGAATTCAACACGTCATGCTCATCGTTTTTAGTAGACTCAGCTATGCTTCTTGAACTTTCAGCTAATTTCCTGACTTCTTCTGCTACCACCGCAAAACCTCTACCATGTTCTCCTGCCCTTGCACTTTCTATACTTGCATTTAGAGCTAGTAGGTTTGTTTGTTCAGAGATATTGATCAGCTCACCAGTAGCTTTTGAAAATTTATTAATCTTCTCTTTAACCAACTGTATACTTGATTTTAACTCATTTGATGCATTAAGCGTATCTTTCGCTTCGTGTGCGATGCTTTCAATACTAGTTGATACTTCTGCACTACCAGCATTTACTTCATTGATTGAGTTTATCACTGCATTTACAACGTTTTTAAGATTTTCTACTTGGTTAAGCCTTTCTTCGTTCATATCATTTACTTGGTTAAGAATTTTTTCAAGCTCATCATTTTTTTCATTGATCTCATTTTTTTCAATCAATACTTCTTTTTTATTGAAATGGATACAGTTCTCTAAGTGGTTGGCCCCATTATAGATTGCTTTTATCATGGTTTCACAATTTCCATATCCACAGGCAAAGCAGTTTGTTTTTTGTTCTTTTACAGATTCTTTATGTAGTTGCAATAATATGCTCTGATGCTCTTCTTGAGAAGGTTCTTTCCATTTTTGTATGCTGTTGGATTGATTTCGATATTTTCTCACAAAATCATTTATATTTAACTTTGAATCGAACAGTTTATACATTTGATCGATTTTTTTAGATAAAGGTAGTTTGCCCTTTGCACTTAATTTTTCTTTTTTCATGGCATTAAATAAGAAATCAATATCATCGACTTCTACTTCCTTTGTAGTGCCTGTACCTATATTACAACCAAAGGGACAATTTAGTATGTCGAGGAGCAGCGGTAAAGGCTTATTCTTACTTAAACGCTTTTTATATTCGTCTAAATAGTTATAGGCATGATTTTGCCCTTCGGTCTGACGTACCCAAGCACCTTTTATTCTAGCCTCTACATTCTCTCTTAATCCACCAGGTCTACTATATAGTAAACCGATAGAACAACCCATATCGTCATAGTCTACCTCTGGATAGGCATCTAAGTCAATCTTTTTTGTCTCTATATATTCTGCCAGCTTCTTAAAGGTCACATTGTACTTAATAAGATTTTCTGTATTTCCATCTCTGATTTCGTTAATTTTAGCAATACAGGGAGATAAAAAGGCCAGTGTATCATTACAGTGCTCATATTTTTTTAAATATATAGCCGTGTTTATCATCGGAGAGTGAATAGGAGATAACTTTGCAATTAATTCTGGACTAAACTTTTCAATATACTCAACAATAGCTGGGCATGGTTGTGCTATTACTGAAGTGAGTTTTTCTTCTTTGATTTTTTTTAAGTATGCCCAAGTCGTTATGTCTGCTCCTAAGGAAACATCATAGATAAGTTTTATACCAATAGACTTTAGGTAGCTAAGGAGCTTCTTATAGTTATGAAAATTCGATCGAACAGCGGGGGCCACAAGTAAAGAAATACTCTGTCCTTTATTTAGATCCTCCATAAATTGATCTATATCATCATAATACTGTCTAGCCTCATGATCACATGCATCAATACAATGGCCACAAACAATACACTTTTCTGAATCTACATCAATCTTGTTTTCTTCATCTACAATACGGGATAAATTGGCATATACTACTGGACATCCATTGATACATTTGTTGCATCCTACACAATTTTCTCTGACAGTATAAATTATTTGATCCTTACTCATTTGTTTTATGTCTCCTTTTTGTATAGTTAGTAAGTTTTACTAGAATCATTAACAAGGTATCTCTTTTCTACAATTGTAAGAATATACAGTGAAGATTGTTTATTATGCAAAAATATTTTTTCTTCTAGGGTGGAGAATTTTTGTGTAACACTATCAAGTATATGATGCATTTTCACTTTTATCTAAGCAGGACTTATTCTATTTTAAGAATGTTTAGTTTTAAATAATTGATAAATTAAGCTATAGACTTACTTATAAGACATAGATAGTTTACCATAAAAGCATTGGGATTTCTATGACTTTTTGTAAAATTTTTCTTAAATTTTATGTAAAATATAAATAAAAAGTCCAAAGAGAAAAAAATAAGTAGGATATATTAATTTTTGCTATGAATAAAAATACCTTCATATATTTTGATGACTGGCAATTAGTTTGTTATGAGTCTCATGGTTGAGAATGGTCTCTAATGCAGCTTAACATCTGATATGTAAAAAAGGAAGGTTTTAATTTAGAAAGAATGTGATAGAGAAGTTAGGAATTTTTAGCGGAAATTAAAGATATTACATCTAAGGTTTCTTTTTAAGCAAAAAACTAAGTAAGGCCGATATGTAAATTTAGATTTCAGTATATTAAAATTCATAGAGATAACTTGTAAAAGATACTACCTACTACATTTAGAGTACATATGTTCAATTTGTTTAGCCAATTTTTCTAAAAGCTTCTGTTGGCGTTTATGTGCAAGATATTTTTTAATAGAAGATATAGATAGTTTGTTTAAAACCAATATGATCACCTCAATAGAATGAATTATTTACATGTTGTCAGAATATATACAATTTTGACGAAAAAAGTTACAATCTACAGCTAATTTTTGAATTTTTTTAACTGAGTAAATAATTCTACGCAGGATATCTTTAAAATATTCTTGATATTGGGTAAACTTTACAGTATTTCGGTAAAAAACATAAGAAGAACCTCCCTACTTTATACAGTATAGTTAAGGTAGGGAGGCTTTTCACCATGAAATCCTATGGAATTTCAGTATGTGTATCGTCATACTTTGCAAATCTACCCATGCCTTTAGCACTGATAGGATCTTTTCTATCCCATGGCCAGCCGCCAAATTGAGTAGTATTATAATCTTGATACGCCTGCTGGATTTCATCCATGCTATTCATTACAAAAGGCCCATAATTTACTACAGGTTCATTGATAGGCTCTCCTTCCAATAATAGTAAATAACTATATTTATCACCATTGATGACTTTAATTTCTTCATCTCCAGATAATTTAATGCTACTGTTCGATTGGATCTTAGTATGATCTATTGTTATAGTGGAGCCCTTATAGTAATATAGGTTTCTATTGAGAGTAGGGGAGACCTTTGGTAAAATAAAGCTAGCATCAGGTTCTAATTGAATAGTCCAAATACCTACATGATTGTCTCTATTATTAGCCCATGAATTAGGATTTGGATCTAAACTTTTAGTACCTTTATAAGACCCCGCAATTACATTTATTTTGGCTTTAGCCCCTGCTGGGCCTTCCTCTATAACTACGGGAATATCTTCAGCCCATAACATTTTATAGTAGGGATCTACGAACTTATCTTTAGCAGGGAGATTTAACCATACCTGGAACAATTCCAATGTGTTTTCTTTATCCTCATAGATTAAAGGAAACATTTCTGCATGCTGCATTCCGCTTCCCGCTGTCATCCACTGTACGTCACCAGCACCGTATCTTCCTGCTGCCCCATTAGAATCAGAATGATCTACATAACCCTGTAATACGATGGTGACAGTTTCAAAACCTCTATGGGGATGAACAGGAAAGCCTGGAACCTCTTTTCCATAATACATTTTCCAAGGACTGCTTAAGTCAAAGTCTTCTCCTAATTTTTTTCCCTCTAAATCTAAACTAGGAACGCCCATTCTTTCATTACCTTTAGGATAATAGTCAAGATGGTGCATTCTTGCAATAAAAGGATCTCCCACATCCTCTCGGAATTTAAAATCCTCTATTTTAATTATTTTTTTGCTCATATTTTCACCCCGTTTTTAATTATTTAAAAGCTTTATATAGGAATTATACCTGTAGATATACCTCTTTAAACTTATATTTTAATATTATAGGCATTAACCTAACATAATTATTAGCAAAATTCTCTCCAACAGTCATTTTGTTAGTTAGTACTAAGATCCTTCGACTCTGCTTTGCTCTCCTCAAGATGACAAATTATGGTTGAAGTTAAGGCTAATGATTTTAATATAAGGGTCCACGGTTTCCTTTTTATGAAGATGTTTTTAGAATTTTAACAGGATTTTCCTTAAGTTTGCAGAAGTAATAGGATAGATGAAAATAGGGGAGGGAGTAGGGTGGTTACATATATTTATACAATAACGCTTAGGTTGATGTTAATAATCATTGTACTATCGGGAGTGGGAGTTGTTTACTTCTGGTGGAAAAGTCATCAGATTGGCAAAGAAATAAAAGAGGCTACATTTAACTTAAATATAGACTTAGATAATGATAAGGCACTGGACTATATGCAGTTTGTTTATAATATAGAGATTCCCAATAGAAAAGTATATTGGAATACCTTAAAGGCTGGCTATCAACTAATTAAGATCAGTGATAATGTTGATGATAGTATAAAGCAGCGGTTGAGGATCATTATGCTAAGTAAAGGGATACTGATAGAAAAACCAAGCTTATTAGAGACTACAAATAGGTGGTAAATACCTGTCTTATAAAAGCGAGGGGAACTATCTACTAAATATTTCATAAAAAAACTGGAGTAATCATTCCTCCAGTTTCTTAACCAATAGGAAATTATAAACTCTATAAATTATGGATAAGTTATAATTTTCGTTATTGGTTTCAACAAAGTCATCCTTTAAATCTTCCAAAGGATGACTTTGTTCTAATTATAATTATTCTCTAATATTCATAGAATCATTTTGAAGTTTTTCGCTTTTGTATCTAGAATATTGTAGTACAGCTGGAACTACAAGTAGTACTAGACCTATGAAGTCGATCATTATATTTGGATGAATCAAGAATAAAGCAGCCAATAGAAACATAGCGCGCTCATGGAATTTCGTGAAGGTTAAGAAATAACCCTGTACGCCACTGGCAAAGCCCACAACCCCTAAACATGCTGTAGCAGTGGAAACAACTGCCTGCACTGGAGTTACATCAATCAATAGAAGTGCAGGACTCATTGCAAATATATAGGGAATGATGAACCCCGCAGATCCTAATTTTAAAGCATGGATACCTGTTTTAAAGGAGTCACCGCCAGCTATACCTGCACCGGCATAGGCTGCTAATGCCACTGGTGGTGTTACGTCTGCAATTACACCAAAATATAAAATAAATAAGTGGGCTGCTATAACTGGTACACCTAACTCCACTAAAGCAGGTGCTGCCATCGTTGCAAGTACAATGTATTTTGCTGTAGTGGGGAGCCCCATTCCTAATATGATAGAAGCCACCATAGTTAGGAATAAAGTAGGTAAAAGCATTCCTCCAGCTAAGCTTATAATTAGATTGGCAAATGTAAGCCCTAAGCCAGTCAAAGTAACAATTCCCACAATGATCCCGGCACAAGCGCAGGCTGCAGCAACACTTACTGCTTTCTTTGCCCCATCCTCTAAGGCAATGAAAAGGTCTATTGGTTTGATTCTAGTATGAGATCGAATCAGACTGACACCTAAAGCTACAATGATACTTAAAAGAGCAGCTCTTAAAGGAGAATATCTAATTAAGAATACAACAACCCCTACTAAAGGAAGCAAAAGGTGGAAGCCCATCTTAAAGGTCTTTTTAAAGTCTGGAAGTTCTTCCTTAGGTATACCTTGAAGATTTTGCTTAGATGCTTGAAGGTGTACCATGATAATTACACCTAAATAATACAATAAAGCTGGAATAACAGCACTAACTACAATAGTGATATAAGGTATATTAGTAAACTCTGACATAATGAAAGCGGCTGCCCCCATAACGGGTGGCAGGATTTGTCCTCCAGTAGAGGCTGCTGCTTCTACTGCACCGGCAAAGTTAGGTTTATATCCTACTTTTTTCATAAGAGGAATGGTGAAGGCCCCTGTAGTAACAGTATTAGCAATAGAACTACCGGAGATAGAACCCATGAAGCCACTAGCTATTACCGCTGCCTTCGCAGGTCCGCCTTTTCTATGTCCTGCCATAGCAAAGGCTACATCTATGAAGAACTGCCCTACACCAGTTACTTCTAAAAAGGCTCCGAACAATATAAACATAAAAACGAAGGTTGCAGACACACCTAGCGGTGTACCAAATATACCTTCAGTGGTCATATAAAGCTGATTAACAATCCTAACTAGATTATAACCCCTATGACCTAAGGCACCAGGTAAATAAGGTCCTAAAAATGCATAGGAAATCGCTAAAATTGCAATAATTGGAAGTTCTGGACCTATACTACGACGGGTAACTTCCAGCACAAGAAGTATGGCAAGAATCCCCATAAAAAGATCTAGGTCAGTAAGTCTGCCCCCCCGTCTTACCAGATCTTCATAAAAGAAGATGATATAAGAAGTAACCATCACACCACCTGCTGTAAATATCCAATCATAAAAAGGAACTTTGGTTTTATTAGACCTTTTGCGAATAGGATACAATAAAAAACCCAAAATAAACACAAATAATAAATGCACCGTACGTTGTTTCATTGCCAAAAGCGTTCCAAAGCCTGCTGTATATAAATGAAAAATAGACATAAATATTGCAATAACTGTAACAACTTTTCCTAGTAGTCCTTTTAAATTACGTATATTGGATGATGTATCAAACTCAGCTAACGTTTCATCCACATCGATTTTTTCTTCTATACTGTCTTGAATGTTTTTTAGTTTTTTCTTCACTGCTAATCCTCCTTTTCAATAAAGAAAGCCTGGAACCTTGTTGTTTTTACAGGTTTTATAATAACCAAACTACCACCTTCTACATAGTCTTTTAAAGATATATGTCTGCCGTCCTCTAAGACTAGACTATGGTTCGCTATTCTTCCAACCCGTAAAGAAATACTTGCTAATTCTTGATTTATTCCACTGTTGATAAAAGTACCATCAACAACTTTAAATTCACCGAAACTGTCTGTAGGTAGTCCTGCTCCAAAGGAACTATACTCTGTTCGTGTTAATAAAAAAGTATGATTTCTTCTAACCTCAAAAACATCCCTTACAGATGTTTTTTCAACCGAGTGTGTATAATCTATATAGATTTCACTGGTGGAAGCTACGATAAATGTTTTTAATATAACATCATTAGTGGAAATTTCAATAGCATAGGCAGGCCAAATTAGGTAAATCAATAATAGAGTTGATATAAAAACAGAAGAAATCAAAAGGGTCGGGTATCGAAATGATCGATACCCGTTTCCAACTTGATTAGTTACCAGCTTCATCAAAGTAACGTTGTGCTCCTGGATGAACTTCTAAAGACATACCATCTAAGGCTGTATCTAGCTTTACATCTCCACCTCTAGCATGAGCCGCTGATAAAGTACCTAAGTTTTCAAATAATGCCTTTGTGATGTCATATACTAAATCCTCAGATAAGTCAGCTCTTACTGCCAGCATAGCCATAACTGCTACAGCACTAACATCTTCGTCTTGATTTCTATAAGTTCCCGCAGGAATCACTACTTCAGCGTAGTATGGGTAGTCAGCAATCAATGCTTGAGCTACGTCAGAGGAAACAGATACTAAGTTGATGCTATGAGTTGTAGCCAAGTCAGTAATGGCTGCTGTTGGTGTACCAGCAGTAACAAAGGCTGCTTGAACATGTCCATCTTTTAAGTTGTCAGCAGCTTCACCAAATGATAAATAGTCAGCTTGGATATCATCATAAGTAAGACCATAAGCTGCTAAAATTTGACGAGCATTAGCTTCAGTACCACTTCCTGGAGCCCCTACTGCAACACGCTTGCCTCTTAAGTCCTCAACACTATTGATACCAGCAGAAGCATCTGCTACGATTTGAATTGTTTCTGGATAAAGCGTTGCTAAACCTTTAAGATTTCCCATTGCATCTTGATCATCAAACATTTCCATTCCATTGAAGGCATAATAAGAAATATCATTTTGAACCATTGCAAAATCTACCTCACCAAAGTTTAATAGATTAACATTTTCAACAGATGCTCCAGTAGATTCTGCATTAGCAGATACGCCATCAATATTCTCATTAATAATGCTGGCAAAAGCTCCACCTAATGGATAGTAAACCCCTGTAGTACCTCCTGTAGCAATTGCTAAACGAGATGGTGTAGCATCTCCTTCACCACCTGTAGCGTCATTACTGCCACAACCTACTACGAATGCTGTTACTAGTAGTAAAAAAACTAATAACATAGAAATAGACTTAAATTTTTTCATTTCTTTCTCCCCCTTTTATTATTTATAAAAAGTTATTTACACAAAAATAACTTTTTAAAAAAACATAATTATTTATTTATTCACTAACAAGCTTTAAAATACATTTGAAGTCAAAATCAAAAATCCTTAAAATAGAATATTTTAAAAACGAAGATGCAATTGACACTATAAAATGTAAAGTGTGAAATTTCGACAAAATATACATAAAGACCTTGAAAAGCGAAGGAATAAAATGATAATATGAATGTATTATACTATATTTTTTACTTCTTGACCACCCAAAAAATAAATAAAATTACAAAGAGAAAACAAATGGTAGAAAATTCAGTCAACTAAGACACTTAAAAAACGTATAATTATTTATTTTTTTGACTAATAATACAAATCTATCCGAAATATGCATAAAGGAATTTCAACAGTAATTGTTGAATCTTAATTCTAAAGAGTTGATGGATAATATGAAAAAGGAGATAGAACCTATGAACGCTGGTGAGTTAGCAAGAGAAGAAATAAGAAAAAAAATGTGGCAGGGACCAACACCTGGTCTGGCTCCAGGCTATACCCAGGCCAATGTCGTTATTCTGCCGAAACAATATGCATTTGATTTCTTTTTATTTTGCCAAAGAAATCCAAAGTCTTGTCCTATATTAGATGTCTGTGAAGGAGGGCAGTATAGGCCTTTACTGACAGCACCTACTGGAGATGTAAGACGAGATATACCTAAGTATCGGATTTACAAAGCAGGAATACTACAGGAGGAAGTAGGGGATATCGTTGATCTTTGGTCTGAGGATTTAGTAACCTTTTTATTGGGCTGCAGCTTTACATTTGAGAAGGCTCTAATGGAGGCAGGTATTTCTATAAGACATATTGATGAAGAAAAAAATGTACCCATGTTTATTACGAATATTGAAAGCAAACCAGCAGGAGTTTTTAGCGGACCTATGGTGGTAAGCATGAGGCCAATCCCTGCTGAATTGGTAGATCAAGCTATTGAAATTACTGGTCGCTATCCAAAGGTGCATGGAGCACCAGTGCATGTGGGTAATCCTGAGGAAATTGGTATTGTGGATATCAGTCATCCTGACTTTGGAGATGCAGTAACAATTAAGCCAGGGGAAGTGCCTGTGTTTTGGGCATGTGGTGTAACACCTCAAGCAGCTGTTATGCGTACTAAGCCTGAGATCGCTATTACTCATTCCCCGGGACATATGTTTATTACAGATATAAAGGATGAGGAGCTGACGGGACTGTGAAGCAAACATATATAGATAGCATTGAAAGTATTATCAGCGTGGATATGGGCTGTAGAGGATTAGGGTCAGGTCTTAAGAAGGGAGACTTCAAGCTCGCCTTAGAAGAGTTAAACCAAGCTGAAAGAATGATCATTGTGACAGGCTTTTGTATCAAGGATACGATGACGGGAGAAACCGATGGTCCTATGGGGGCAGTATCTCTTGCTGTGGCATTAAAAAAGCTAGGAAAAGAGGTCCTTATTATTACAGATGATTATTCCTACAAACTAGTAACTGCCTGTTGCGAGGTTATGGATATTCATGTTGATATAAGCTTAGTGCCCTTCGAGGGAGCTGAGTTTTACTGTGAAAAAATGATGAAGGATTATGCTCCAGATTTAGTAGTTGCCATTGAACGCCCTGGAAGAGCTGCCGACGGAGGTTGCTATTCCATGAGGGGAGAAGATCTGAGTAGTTTTGTCCCCAATACAGATCCACTATTTTCTATAGCCAAGAGAAGTGGCATTAAGACCATTGCAGTGGGAGATGGGGGCAATGAAATGGGGATGGGCAAGATTGCTGAGCATATTAAAGAAAACATAAAACATGGGGAAAAAATCTGTGCAGTTAGTAAGGCGGACTATCTTATTATAGCTGGTGTTTCAAATTGGGGGGGACATGGTATCGTTGCTGGATTGTCCATCATGAATTCCAAAATGTTACTACACCATGTAGATAAGGAAATAGCCATGCTGGAAGGGATGGTAAATGTAGGTGGTGTAGATGGATGTAGTAAAACCTCTGTCTGCACAGTAGATGGATTAAGCTTAGAAGTGAATTTAAGTATTTTGGAAAAGCTTAGAGAAATTGTTTCTGAGGCACTATTAGATCATCCTACATTGGCAATGGGTTAGCAGCTGGTTAAATAGGAGGAAGAAAAAATGATTACTGTTGATTTGAATTGTGATATGGGAGAAGGTTTTGGTGCTTATAAGATCGGATACGATAGAGAGTTACTAGACTATGTTACTTCTGTCAATATTGCATGTGGGTTTCATGCAGGGGACCCTATTGTGATGGACAAGACAGTGGCTTTAGCAATCGAAAAAGGTGTTGCGATTGGAGCACACCCGGGGTTTCCAGACCTGTTGGGTTTCGGCAGGAGGAATATGCATATATCCCCAGAAGAAGCGAAGGCATATATGATTTACCAGATTGGTGCATTGCAGGGATTTGTTAAGGCACATGGCGGCAAGCTGCATCATGTTAAGCCTCATGGGGCCCTTTACAATATGGCAGCAAAAGATTACCAATTGGCGAGGGCATTGGTAGAGGCTGTTAGAGAAATAGATGATGACCTGATCTTTATGGGATTAGCCAATTCCATGATGATAAAAACTGCTAAAGAAGTGGGAATTAAGACTGCTGAAGAGGTTTTTGCTGATAGAAACTATCAAGGGGATGGCTCTTTAGTACCTAGAAATTTACCAGATGCTATCATTCATGATGATGGTATGTGTGTTGATCGAGTTATAAAAATGGTGAAGGAGAAAAGTGTAATGACAGTGGACCAAGAAGAAATTCGTATCAAGGCAGATACTATTTGTCTTCATGGAGATCATCCGTCAGCACTTTTATTTGCTGAGAAGCTTCATAGAGCATTATTACAGGAAGGTATAAAACTAAATCCTATTACTTAAGGGGATATAAATTATGAAGAAAGAATTAAATATCTATGCAGCAGGTGATAATGGTTTGATTATTGAATTTGGTCAGTGTATCAGCGAAGAAATCAATAGGGAAATAAGAAGCTTTCTATACTATTTGGAGATTCACACAAATAAGTTTGAAGAAATTGTTGAAATTATTCCCACTTATACTACCTTGTTTATTTTGTACAATCCTTTAGTATCTACTTATCAAGAGCTAGTAGACAAGCTAAGTCATGCAAAGGAGGAGATTTTTCAAACAGAAATCCCTGAACCACATGTTATCCACATTCCTGTACTATATGGAAAGGAATATGGCCCTGACTTAGCTGCAGTAGCACAGCATAATGACTTATCCGTAGAAGAGGTAATTGCTATCCATAGCAGCCGTCCTTACCTCATCTATATGATTGGCTTCACCCCCGGTTTCCCATATCTAGGAGGGATGTCAGAGAAAATTGCAACACCTCGGCTTAAGGTGCCTAGACAAAAAATTTCTGCAGGTTCTGTGGGAATAGCAGGGAAACAAACTGGTATTTATCCTATTGACAGTCCTGGTGGTTGGCAGGTGATAGGAAGAACACCGGCTAAGTTATTTGATCCTTCCAGGGAACCAGCTGTGTTACTTAAGGTAGGGGACTATTTAGTTTTTGAGGCCATTGATGATAAAGACTATAAAAAAATAAATCAGCTGGTAGAAAAAAATCAATATCAAGCTAAAATAACTAAATATGAGGAGTGGAAATAATGTCTAAAATCTCAATTGTAAAGCCTGGACTTATGACTACAATTCAAGATCAAGGTAGAACAGGGTATCAACATTTTGGCATGCCGGTGGCGGGGGCAATGGATATATACTCCTTGCAGTTGGCCAATTTACTAGTAGGAAATCAACGATTTGAAGCAGCCCTTGAAATCACTTTGATGGGTCCAGAAATTTTCTTCCATGATACAAGAACAGTTGCTATTACAGGTGGAGAAATCAGCATTACCGTCAATGATAGGCTGGTGCCCATGTATCAAACAATTTACTTGCAAAAAGGGGATACACTAAAGCTTGCCAATGTGTCAGTAGGAAGTCGTTCTTATTTAGCGATTTCTGGAGGATTTCATATAGAAAAAGTAATGGGAAGCTATGCTACCTACATGAGAGGAAATATAGGAGGGTTTCATGGGAGAAAGCTAATGACAGGGGATGAAATACCACTAAATCAAGAAAAACATCAAGGATATATAGGTACCAGAAGAGTACCTGTACCTCTGATTCCTGATCTTCATACAAAAAATATTCGAGTAATTATGGGACCAGAAGATGCCGCTTTTACTGAAGAAGGGAAAAGGGTATTTCAAAGAAGTGAGTACCAAGTTTCTAATCAATCGGATAGAATGGGGTATCGTTTAGAAGGACCGAAAATACAGCATGTCTCTGAAGCAGATATTATTTCAGGGGGGATCAACCTAGGAGCAATTCAAGTACCTGGAGAAGGTGTACCGATTATTATGATGGCTGACCGTCAAACCACAGGAGGGTATACAAAAATAGCTAATGTGATCTCTATAGACATCCCCTTGGTGGCTCAAAAAAAACCTGGCGATTCAATAAAGTTTGATGTCATCACTGTTGAAGAGGCACAGATGCTGCTTAGACAAAAAGAAAAAGAGCTAAAAAACTTAGAAGAGGAATTTCGCTTCATGTCTAAGAAGATCCACTCTGTAAAGGAATATCTTATTAAAGTAAAAGAAAATAGTTACCACGTAAGAGTGGAAGAGATAGAGGATGATGAGTAGATAGGGAGTCGTAGCTAAAAAAATTACTATAGGTGTTATAAAATAGATGAAATTTATAAAAAGGAGAAAATCAGATGAAGTTAGTAAGTAGGTTAATAAAGACTTTGCTGGTAATGATTTTTGTGCTTTCTCTAGATCAAACTTATCTAAATATAACAACTACAAAAGTATTACCTTCAACTGTACAAGTTCATAATCAGGAAGCTGTTGATGAAGAAAAGATGTTATATGAAAGGGGGGGAGTCTACATAGAAGATGAGGAACCGGAAGATGCAAACAACACTAACCTCAATCCAATTTTTGCAAGAGAAGATTTGTCAGAAGAAGTTATCCAAAGAATCAGTGGTGTATCTTGGAAAGAAGGGGCACCTATTGCATTGAGTGACTTGTCCTATTTGATCGTTAGCTACTGGAATTTTGATGGACAAGAGTGTATAGGAGAACTCATTGTTTATAGAAAAATTGCTGAGGAAATGTTAGAGATCTTTCAAGAGTTGTATGAAGCAGAATTTCCTATTGCAAAAATGAAACTCATTGATGAATACGGAGCTGATGATGATTTATCAATGCAGGATAACAATACTTCTGCATTTTGTTTTAGAAAGATTGAAGGAAGTCAAAAAATATCAAAACATGGTTATGGTATAGCCATTGATATAAACCCTATACAAAACCCTTATGTTAAAGGAAATAAAGTTTTACCTTCGGAAGGTAAAACATATCTTAATCGAAAAGATATTAGAAAAGGCATGATTACTGAAGGAGATGTATGTTATAATGCTTTTGTTACTAGAGGATGGGTATGGGGAGGTCAGTGGAAAACTGTTAAAGACTATCAACATTTTGAAAAAGATATTATTTAAGTGGAGGAGGAGGATGGGATTGTTTTTTAAGAAAACAATTGAATTAGACCCTATAAAGTTTCCAATAGATAGTAGTACTTCCTTTAGATGTCCTTGATTACCACCCACATCTAAAGGAAGTTTTTATTTTTAAGGTTTGTTAAAGATAAGGGTATCAGTTTTGAACACTAGGCAGTTCAGCAATAAAAGTCGTACTTTCACTTAAAATACTTTTGGCATAGATTCTTCCCCCGTGGTGTTGAAGAATTGTTTTAGCAATGGCTAGACCAAGACCATGCCCTCCGCTTTTTCTTGATCGAGATTTATCAATACGATAAAATCTATGAAATATTTTATCTATATGTTCTGGAGGTATGCCTTCACAACTGTTGGTTACAGATAAATAAAGGGTATTATAGTGTCTTTTTAAAGAGATATTTATAATACTTTTGTTATCTGTATACTTTATAGCATTATCCAAAAGAATCATCACTACTTGTTGGAGTTGCTGGTTATTGCCATGTGTAATCAGATTAGGTTCAATAGCATAGTCTAGAGAAATATTGTTTTCAAAAATAACAGCCTCCATTGTTAAAATAATATTTTCCACCGCTTCACTTAGGTTAAAGTCTGTAAAGACTAGCTTTATATCTGAATAGTCTACTTGGGTTAAATATAAAAGATCTTTAATTAAATTTGTCATTCTCTCGGTTTCTGATTTAATATAATAAAGCCATTTTGCCTGATTCTTTACAGCTTCTTCTCCACTGGATAAGAGGACATCAAGATTTGTGGTGATGACAGCAAGTGGTGTCTTTAGTTCATGGGAAGCATCTGCGATAAACTGTTTTTGTTGTTCAAAGGCTTCTTTAATAGGTTGTATGGACTTATTTGCAAAAAATTTACTAATAAAAAAAATAACAATCAGCATAATAAAACCAACGATGAAAAAGGTGTAAATAAGATTTGTAAGAAAATCCTGTTGGGGCGTAATATCTAAAAACACTATTTTATAATCATTAAAATGAGGTTTTATCATAAATCTCCAATACTTATCCTCAAGTTTCAAACTTCCTGTACTGCTATCTTGGGACAATGCAGAACTTTTTGCGGCTTCGAAAAATGTTTCCTCCATGGTAAAGATAGAGGAAGTATCTAATAGCCCACCTTCATTGTCGATGATGAGAACAAATGACACAGAAGGTTTCGGGGGCGGTTCTCCGGGATTGAACTCAGGGGATGTTCTGCCATCATCAAAGTTACGTGCTCCTTGAGGAGATCTGTCATTTGTTTTACGGTTAAATTCTGATATCCTATGAAGCTCCATCTGAATATTTCTGTGAACATTATTATAGGTGATGAAGTAGATAGAGCTAAAAGCCAGAATCATCATAACTGAAATGATGACTAAATTAAGAATAAGAAATTTATTTCTCAGCTGTTGAAACACTTAACTTTTCACCTCCAAGATATAGCCTACACCTCGTAGCGTATTGATAGCGACTTCTGAATGAAGAAACAGAAGTTTTTTTCTTAAAAAGGAAATATAAACCTCTACATGATTATGTTCCACTTCAGAATCAAATCCCCAGAGTTTTTCTATAATTAATTCCTTAGAAGAAACAAGATTTTTCCGTAAAATCAGAAGTGCCAACAGTTCACTTTCTTTTAAAGTAAGTTTTACATCTTTATTTCCGCTAGATAGCTTAAGGGTTGCGGTATTTAATTCAATATCTCCATATTTTAAGGCATTATCGGGAAGGATTTCCCCTTTTCTTCTGGATATAGCTCTTATCCTTGCTAATAACTCGTCTGTAGCAAAGGGCTTGGCTACATAATCATCAGCACCGCTGTCTAAGCCTACGATTTTATCAGAAATTTCTCCTTTTGCAGTAAGAAGAATGACGGGCGTGGTGATTCCTTCTTGTCGAATGTTTTTAAGAATGCTGAGGCCATTCATCTTAGGAAGCATGATGTCTAAAAGGATTACATCGTAAATGTCACTTAAAGCGTAATCTAATCCAGACGCTCCATCATGAAAAATATCCACCGTGTAATTATTTTTCTTTAATATTTGTGCCAAAGCTTCTGCTAGATAAATTTCATCTTCTATAATCAATATTCGCATACTATACCTCCGGTTTCTTTCCTTATATTATAGCACACAGATCCTTAAACCAACCTTAAATCAAAGGACTTATCGATGGTTAAATCTATGTAAAATTTTAAGCTTTTTTTAAGGTTCAACTTGTAAAATGAAATCAATCCAAGAAAATCAGTAAAGAAAGGAGGGGTAAAATGGCAAAAGAAGTCTTTAATAGATATGAAAACAAGTTTTTAGTTGATTATGCTACTTATCAAAAACTTCAAGACCAATTACATAGTTATATGGAGATGGATGAATTTAATAAGTCTCAGAAATTTTACACCATATGCAATATCTACTACGATACAAAGGATGATTATTTAATAAGAAATTCCTTGGGAAAACCTAAATACAAGGAAAAGTTTCGGTTGAGGGCATACGGTATTCCTAGAGAGGATGAGGAAGTATACTTAGAGGTTAAAAAGAAGGTGTATGGCTTGGTAAATAAAAGAAGAACAAAATTAAAACTAAAGGAAGCCTATGCTTTTGCAGCTACAGGTATAAAACCTGAAGTAAAACCCTATATGAACCCACAGGTGTTGAAGGAACTGGAGTATGTTTTCCAAATATATGACCTTGAACCAAGACTCTACTTAGCATACGATAGAAAAGCATTTTTCAGTAAAGAAGATAAAGATTTAAGAATTACTTTTGATACAAATATAAGAACACGAAGGTATAATCTAAAGCTGGAAGCTGGCGATTATGGGGAGAAATTATTAAAAGCTGACCAATGGCTGATGGAGGTTAAAGCAGAAAAAAGCATCCCTGTATGGTTGTCAAAAATACTCTCAGAAAATAAGGTGTATAAAACAAGCTTTTCAAAGTATGGTGCAGAATACCAGAGGATGCTATTAAATCATAAAAATGGGAAGGGAGAAATAAAATTATGCTTGAATCAATACTTAACACAACTTCAATTTACACCTCGATCCCTTTAGGAACGGCGATGTTGACAATTGTTATTTCTTTTATCTTAGGTGGGTTTGTAAGTTTTACTTATATGAAAACCTGCGAAAAGAATAGTTATTCAAGAAACTTTTTTCTGACACTGGTGTTGATTCCCATGGTAATTGCAATCATTATTCTTTTAATCGGAAGCAATGTTGCAAGAGCCTTTAGTTTGGCTGGAGCCTTTTCTATTATTAGGTTTAGGAGTGCCCCTGGGGACCCTAAGGATATTGCTTACGTTCTTTTTACCATGGCGGCAGGGCTTGCTTGTGGGGTAGGGGTTTATGGCTACGCAGTTATGTTTACAACAGTTCTTTGTATTCTTATGCTGCTGCTAAGTTTCTTCAACATTGGTGAGAAAAATTTCTCTCAGAAGTTGATAAAAATAACCATACCTGAAGATTTAGATTTTGAGGGTGCATTTGATGAAGTGTTTGAAAAGTTTACAGACAGTTATCAACTTATAAAAGTTAGAACCATTGATCTAGGCACCCTGTATCAGCTGGATTATACAGTAACGATGCATCATAAGACAAATCAAAAAGAGTTTTTAGATGCACTGCGTTGTAGAAACGGAAACTTAAATATTACATTAGCACTATCTGCTGATGGAAGAGAATGATATTTATAAATGGAGGGATTGGTAATGGATAGATTAAATATGTTAAAAAGCATAACAGCACTTGGACTAAGTGGCATACTACTGTTTGTATCCATCACTGTTTTTGAAACACATGCTACAGACTTATCAGAATTATCTCGGTTATTATTTGCAACGGAGTCGGAACTTTCTGCAGATTATGAAGCAATATTTAGTA
This sequence comes from Clostridium aceticum, assembly GCF_001042715.1. Taxonomy (NCBI): domain Bacteria; kingdom Bacillati; phylum Bacillota; class Clostridia; order Peptostreptococcales; family Natronincolaceae; genus Andreesenella; species Andreesenella acetica. The sequence goes on from NZ_CP009687.1 coordinate 1,424,874, forward strand.
AGGATGGCATCGTTGATATTCATGTAGAGGTTGGGGAAGAAGACTGGGCTAGTATTCTTGCAGCACCAATGGAGGAGGAGTATAAAACTGCAAAGATAACAGTGGATGGAATTACTTTAGAAAATATAGGTTTTCGAACAAAGGGAAACTCCTCTTTAAAATCTGTTGCAAGAAGTGACTCTGAGCGTTATAGCTTCAAAATCAATATTAACAAATATGTTAAGACACAAACGCTTCTAGGGCTGGATGAATTTGTTGTAAACAACAACTTCTCAGATCCTTCTTATCTTAGAGAATATTTAAGCTATGAAGCTTTACGAGAACTTGGGGCGGATGTGCCTCTTACTAACTTTGCAAATGTTTATATCAATGGTGAACTGTATGGTTTTTACCTTATGGTGGAATCTATTGAAGACAGCTTCTTAGTGAGAAGCTTCGGTGATGATGGCGGCAGTTTATACAAAGCAGATCAAGGCAGTGATCTCAAGTATGTAGAAGGTAGTGACTACAATACTTTAGAATTAAAATCAGGAAAGGACAAAAGCAAAACAGATCTTAAAAACTTTATCAAGATTTTAAATGAGATGCCAGAAGGAGAAAAAGGAGATATTGAGAGTGTACTGGAGGTAGATAGTGTATTAAGGTATTTTGCAGTAAATACAGTTTTGGGTAATTACGATAGCTATCATGGCAATAAGTCACATAATTATTATTTATATGGTCAGGATGGAAAATTCACTATTTTACCATGGGACTATAATATGTCTATTGCAGGATTTGGTGGGGGTGACCTTACAACCATTCCAATTGATGAGCCTGTCATGAGGGAAGATATAAAAAATTTCCCCCTAATTAATAATCTATTGGCGGTAGAGGAGTACAAAGAAAAATATCATAAGTACCTAGAGGAACTCCTTGATTATTTGGAAGACTTTGAAGACAGAGTGACAAAGTTAGGGGATAAGATAAGAGCTTATGTTGAGGCAGATCCTACAAAATTTTATACCATGGAGCAATTTGAGGCGAGTATAACCTATTCTGAAACCAACGAAAATATAACAATGCCTCCACAAAATATGAGAACAGAATTAGAAGGGGAAATGCAAAGACAGATACCTCCGGGAAATCGACCTGAAATGCTACAAGAATTTATGGATGGAAATATGCCTGAAAGGCTTCAAGGAGATCAAAAAGGAGATGGACCCGAAATATCACAGGAGTTTATGAATGGAGATGGGCCTGAAGGGGATCGGAAGAGAGAGCGACCTGAAATGCCACAGGGGGATATAAATGGAGATCGCCCAGAAAGACCACAAGGAGATATGCGGGGTGGTGGTATGATGGGCACTTCAACTTCTATTGTGAATTTTATAAGGGCTAGGGTGGAGAACGTCAAAAAGCAGCTAGCTGGTGAGCTTTCTACCATAGGGAATACAAGCATCACCAAACCTAAGGATTAGCAGGATAATTTCAATCATAGCATGTAGGATGTTATATTGTTAAAGCAATTGCCCTCATCGGATCAAATTAGAAATAAATAATAATCCCTTCAGAGGAAGATTGATTTATCAATCATAATCTGAAGGGATTTTAACTTATAGAAGGAACTAAAATAATCTTTGCAAAATTTTTTGAAAAATCTTATATAAAAAGATTGACAACATAATCACAGTATGATAAATTCTAAAAAAGAAAATCTGTATTTCCGATAGGAATAGTAAGAATTGATTTTTAAGGGGGCTTATTATGACAATTAAAATGAATGGTGAAGAAAAACAACTGGAAAAAGAAATGAATATATTGGAATTCTTAGCAGTTCAACAGGTAGAGATGCCGGAGATGGTTTCGGTAGAATTAAATGGAGAGATAATAGATCGGGATGATTTTGAAACTATTTTCATTAAAGAAAATGATGTGATAGAGCTTTTATACTTCATGGGGGGTGGGGGCTTTGGATTTTAATGATCATCAAATAGAAAGATATTCAAGACATATTATTTTATCAGAAGTAGGTGTTGAAGGACAGCAAAAACTGTTGGATGCGAAGGTACTTGTGATAGGAACTGGAGGTTTAGGGGCTCCCGCCGCTATGTTTTTAGCAGCAGCAGGGATCGGTACCATAGGTTTAGTAGATGCTGATCGAGTAGACCTATCCAACTTGCAAAGACAAATTATCCATCAAACAAAAGATGTTGGTAAATTAAAGGTGGTATCCGGCAAGGAAACGATTAATGAAATGAATCCAGATGTAAAGGTCATTACTTATGATACTTTTGTAAACACTTCAAACATCTTGGATATTATCAAAGACCAAGATTATGACTTTATCATTGATGGGACAGATAACTTTGCTGCTAAATTTTTAATCAACGATGCCTGTGTCCTTGCCAAGAAGCCTTTTTCCCATGCTGGTATTATAAGGTTTCATGGACAGCTGACTACCTATATTCCAGATAACAATACGCCTTGTTATCGATGTATATTTAAAGAACCACCGCCAGAGGGAGCTGTCCCTACCTGTAGTCAAGCAGGGGTGTTAGGGGTTATGGGAGGTGTGATTGGTACACTTCAGGCGACAGAAGCCATTAAATACATCTTAGGAATTGGGGAAAGTTTAGCTGGATATTTATTAACCTATGATGCCATCACAATGGAATTTAGAAAAATAAAAATAAGACATAATGCTAAATGTGGGGTATGTGGTAGTGCACCTACAATAAAAGAATTGACAGATGCAGAATATAAACCTCCTGTTTGCGGAATATAAATTAATGGGTTTAAAGAGCTTAAAGAGGTGATAGCTAGTGATCATAAAAATATCAAAAGAAGATTATAACAAAATCATAAAACAAGCAAAAGAAGAATTTCCATTAGAATGTTGTGGGCTACTGGCAGGTATAAAAACAGAGGATGAAATCTTCATAAAAAAAACTTATCCCCTTACCAATATCGATCAAAGCAGTGAGCATTTTTCTATGGATCCGAAGGAACAGTTTGCTGCTGTAAAACAGATGAGGGCAGATGGATATGTTTTGGTGGGTAACTATCATTCCCATCCCTATACACCCTCTAGACCATCAGAGGAGGATAAGCGATTGGCTTATGATGGCAATATGCTTTATGGCATACTGTCTTTAAAAGACCAACAACCGATACTTAATTTTTTTAGAATTATAGATAATCAATTGATAGAAAAGCTGGAATGGCTATTTGCCTAGACTATTATAAGGGGGAAATATGATGATCAAGATACCTCAGCAGGTTATTGAGGAAGAAAAAAGTTATAGAGATAAAGTAGAAGATTTGAAAAAAGGTATTATTGAGGCAGAGAGGTTTAAACCCTACAGAGTTTCTATGGGAATATATGAACAAAGGGACAATGATACTTATATGATTAGAACCAGAATTCCGTCGGGCGTAGTTAGTTTAAAACAACTAAGAAAAATCAGTGAACTGGCGAAGAAACATGCACATGGCTATATCCATTTTACAACGAGGCAAGATATTCAATTTCATAAGGTTACACTGGATGATACGGTAGACATCATGGAGGGACTTTTAGAAGTAGACATCGTTACAAGAGGTACAGGTGGAAATACTGCAAGGAATGTAGGTGCATCTCCCTTGTCTGGTGTGTCCCAAGAAGATGTATTTGACGTGACACCTTATGCTCTAGCCACAACCGAATATGCCCTTAAAGATCCTACCATGCTGAATCTACCTAGGAAATATAAGATGGCTTATTCCAGTTCTCCAGAGGATACGGGAAATGCAACCATTGCTGACTTAGGCTTTGTTGCAAAAATAGAAGACGGAGAAAAAGGCTTCGAGGTATACGGTGCTGGGGGATTGGGAGGCAGTCCTAATGTGGCTATTAAGCTAGAAGATTTCATTCCTGCTTCAGAAGTGCTGTATCATGTTCAAGCCATGAAGGAGTTGTTTGAAAATGAAGGAGACAGAAGCAACAAGCATAAGGCTCGTATAAGATATATACTACAACGCTTAGGTGAAGAAGGCTTTAAAGCCAAATATCAAGAGATTTTACAAAAAGTTAAAGAAGAGAAGCCGCTGGAGGTCTTTTTTAAGGAAGAAATTCCGACTAAACAGATAGGTAAACCCAATGATATTTCACATCCTCTTGTAACACAGCAAAAGGACGAAGGACATTACGCTTTATATGTGCATGCTGAAAATGGCAATCTAGAGGTTGAAAATCTTGACAAAGTGATTGATTTTATAGATGCCCTAGAATATCAAGCTTCTATAAGATTAACCAGTACCCAGGGATTTTTTGTAAGGGATTTGATAGGAAATGATATAAAAAAGTTACTGGAAATCGTAAGCAGCTTTACTTCTCCATTTGATATTGATAATTCAGTTGCATGTGCTGGTGCTGCCACCTGTAAACTGGGTTTATGTTTATCACAAAACCTTTTATCCGCTATAAAAGATAGATTTTCAAAGGTAGATGAGACCATAAAAACACAGCTTCCAAGAATTTTTATTTCTGGTTGCCAAAACTCTTGTGGGCAACATCAAAAAGGAGAAGTTGGTTTATATGGTAAAGCCAAAAGGGTAGCTGACGGATTAGTACCTATGTACGCTGTGTTGTTTGGGGGAGCTGTAGGTGTAGGTAAGGCTGTTTTAGGTAAGGACTATGGCATGATTCCAGCCCAAAAGATCCCAGACTTTTTATATGAGTTAGCTAACCTCAAAAAAGAGAGTGGGATAACAGAGGTTACAGCCTTTGTAAAAAAAGAAAAAGAGGCAGTAGTTAAACTGATAGACAGTTTTTCCAGCATAGAGTCTGAAACCGAGAATCCTAAGCTATATTATGATTTTGGTTCAGAGGAAAAGTTTTCTCTTAAAGGCAGAGGGCCGGGAGAATGTAGCGCAGGTGTGTTAGATGTTATTCAACTGGACATTTCCAACGCCGAGAGCTATATCAGTGACTTTGAAAAGACAAAGGAATCCATCAAACTATATCATGCCAGCGTGTCAGCAGCAAGGGCACTCCTAATACTGAAGGGTGTAGATACGACAAAGGATAGATTGATTCTTAAAGAATTTTCCACTCATTTTATAGATACAGGTTATGTAAAAGAAAGTATAAAAAAGCTGATAGAGAACCTTTTAGATTATAAACTTGGAGATTTAGACAGCTTAGAAAAAAATTATGAAGAAGTAAAATACCTGCTTCACAGGGTGAGCCAGATGCATGCATCCTTAAATCCAAAGTTAGAAATTACATTGGCTAAAGAGCAGGAAACAGAAGGTGCAGAAGATGCAGAGGGAGTAGTGGCGTTAACGACGGATACTTCATTAAAGATCGTGGACTTAAAGGGTGTAAAGTGCCCCATCAATTTTGTTAAGGCAAAGGTAGAAATAGCGAAAATTTCATCCAACGAGACCATAGGCTTTTATTTAGACAATGGAGACCCTATAGCAAATGTTCCTAGAAGTCTTGCTGAAGAAGGGCATGAAATTATAAAAATAGATGATAAGTATGAGGGATATAACTTGCTTATTGTCAAGAAAAAATAGAGGGGACTTAGAAATGCTTTATGATAATATTCTTCAAACCATAGGAAATACACCTACAGTAAAATTGAACAATATGGCAGTAGATGGTGATGCAGAGGTTTATTTAAAGTTAGAAATGTTTAACCCTGGAGGCTCTGTCAAGGATAGAATCGCTTTGAATATGATTGAAGATGCTGAGGAAAAAGGTCTAATTAAGCCAGGAGATACCATCGTAGAACCCACCAGTGGTAATACAGGCATAGGTCTGGCAATTACAGCCGCCACCAAAGGCTATCATTTGATTCTCACAATGCCAGAATCTATGTCATTGGAAAGAAGAAAATTACTAAAGGCATATGGAGCAGAAATTATATTAACAAAAGCACCCTTAGGTATGAAGGGTGCTATCGAAAAAGCCATGGAATTGGTGGAAGAAAAAGGTTATCTTATGCTGCAACAGTTTGAAAATCTAGCCAACCCAGAGGCCCATAGAAAAACAACTTCCCAGGAAATATTGAAGGACTTTGGCAAGAACCTGCATGCATTTGTAGCAGGAATCGGTACAGGTGGAACCATCACAGGCGTAGGAGAAATACTTAAGAAGAATATAGAGGGTTTAAGAATTGTAGGTGTTGAGCCTGAGGATTCAGCTGTATTATCAGGCAGACAGCCGGGACCCCATATGATTCAAGGGATTGGTGCAGGATTCATCCCAAAAACCTTAAATGTGAAGGTCTATGATGAAATCATAAAAGTCAGCAACCAAGCAGCATTTGAAACTGCTAGAAGCCTTAGTAAAAAAGAAGGTATTTTGGCGGGTATTTCCGCAGGGGCTAACCTTTATGCTGCCCTTCAGGTAGCCAGAGAATTGGGTAAGGGTAAAAAAGTATTAACGGTCATTCCCGATACTGGAGAACGGTATCTTTCTACCACTTTATTTAATGATTAAAGAAGATGAAATAAAGCTTCAAATAAAACTGATTTATGGGTTGTTAAGGCGAGGAGGATGAGTATGCACCCAATACATGTAATAGAAAATACTTCTATAGAAACCATACTGACTTTTATTGAGGAGGAGATTACAAAATATCAAACAAAATATGCAGTCCTATCCTTTGAAGAAAATATAGGAAACGCCAGTGGAAAAAGGATTGTTGAAGTGATAAAAAAGCATTTTGATATCTTTGTAATTTTAAAATCAGCTATTCCTGACCATCAACGACATATAGAAGAGTATTTCTCTTATGGGGTGCATGGTATCTATTTTGATGATCATCCAAATCATTACTCCAAAGAAAATATTGAGATCATGACTTTCGCCACTGAATTATTTCCTCGAGGGTGGGTTTTTGCAAATACACGAAATAGTGAAGAGATGATAGAAGAACTATTGGGGTTAAATATTCTACCTATACTAATGAAAGAAGATGCCAAATTAGTGAACTTTATTAAATCCCACGAGAAATTTAATAAGATTTCTCGGAACTCAATAAAATCAGTGCCTTTGCTAGATCAAGAGCAGACTGAATATTCTCTAACGGATAAAATAAAAATGAAGATGCTTTTAGAAACCTTCAATTTAAGGCAAAAGCTTATGATTAAAAGTATAGATGCGTCTTTTAATTCCAGTGGATTGTAGGAGGATGTATTGGTGAAGACCACAACAAAAAGTAACTTTTATATAGATAGAAGACCGTTAATCACACTATTTTTAATAGAATATAAAAATGCAATTTTATTGTTGTTTGCCTTTATTGTGTTTTTTACGTTTATTTCAAATCCTAATATTCCCGAAGATATGTCTATCCAAGCATATCAGGCATTGATTATATTTTTGCTTGCAAACTTTTTATGGATAACCAATGTAATTCCCCTTGCTATTACGAGCCTTATGGTGATGGGTCTTTTAGCTACATTTAATGTGTTGCCCAATGAACAAATATATTCTTTCTTTGGCAATAAGGCTTTGTTTTTTATTATAGGTGCCTTTATCATATCAGCGGGAATTTCTACTTCTGGGTTAAATAAAAGAATTGCCTACTACTTTTTATCGAGGTTTGGAGATCAACCCCATAGGCTAACCCTTTCAATTTTTCTACTGTCTGGTTTTTTAGCCCATGTTATGCCGGCACATGCGGTGGCAGCTATGCTTTTTCCTATATTGATGTCTATAAGTAAAAAATTAGAGTTAGACAGTAACTCCATATTAGGAAAATATATGTTTTTTGCATTGGCTTGGGGCAGTGTCTTAGGCGGTGTTGTAACCTTTTTAGGTGGTGCAAGGAATCCTTTAGCAATAGGGATTTTAGAGGAAGCTACGGGAGAGACGATAGGTTTTTTAGAATGGATGATTGCGGTAGCACCACCTATCTATTTAATTATGATGATGGTTTCTATCTATCTTATAAAACAAGTAAGTGCCTCAACAAGGGATACAGAAATTTTAAAGGATTTTTTCTCAGAGACTGGAGAAAGAATGAGCAAAATCCAGCTTAAAGAGATCAAAGCACTAATCATATTAGTAGGGACAATTTATATGTGGATTTTTCAAAGTAAAAGATTTGAAATCGCTAATATAGCCCTCATTAGTGCAGCCTTATTCTTTGTGCTTAATGTTATTGATTGGGAGGATGCAAAAAAAGAAATCAATTGGGGTGCGATTTTTATGTATGGCGGGGCAATCGCCTTAGGAAAAGCACTGGAGGAAACAGGATTGCTAGAGTATATCAATCAAAATTATATTTCCACGATGAATTTTTCTACTTTAGGGTTTATACTGGTGGTCTTTTCAATAAGTGTCTTTCTTACTGAAGGGGTTTCCAATGCGGCGGTGGTGGTCATCTTACTTCCGGTAGTGATAAAAACAACAACAGCCCTAGGTCTTCCTGCTACTTTAGCTGTATATTTAGTGGCAGTACCTTCAGGATTAGCCTTTATGTTCCCTATGAGTTCACCGCCTAATGCCATAGCATTTTCTTCTGGATACATAAAATCCAGTGATACCCTTAAAATAGGTTTTGCTCTAAATATTTTATCTATAGCAGTGGTTACTGTATTTGCTTTAACCTACTGGCGTATAATTGGAGTCTATTAGGAGGTTACAATGATGAGTAATAATGTTGTTTGGCACCACACCAATATAAAAAAAGAAGACAGAGAAACTTTACTAAAGCAAAAAGCTGTAGCACTTTGGTTCACCGGTTTATCTGGTTCTGGTAAATCTACAGTGGCCAATGCTGTAGAGAAAAAATTATTTGAAGCTGGTAGAGCTACTTACTTGTTGGATGGTGACAATATAAGGCACGGGTTAAACAAAGATTTAGGTTTTGCTACAGAAGATCGTATAGAAAATATCAGAAGAATTGCAGAGGTAAGCAAGCTCTTTATAGATGCAGGGATCATTACACTTACCGCCTTTATTTCTCCATTTATAGAGGATCGAAATCAGGTGAGAAGTTTACTGGGAGATAGATTTATAGAAGTATTTGTTGATTGCTCTTTAAAAACCTGTGAAGAAAGAGATCCAAAGGGACTTTATAAAAAAGCTAGAGCAGGGGAAATAAAAAACTTTACAGGAATAGACTCTCCCTATGAAAAGCCTACTCATCCTGAAATTACGGTTTCTACAGACGGTGAGGGTGTAGAGGAATGTGCTGATAAAATCATCAGCTATTTGGTTACCAATGGATATACAAGGGGTGGTGACCTTGAAATTTGATGTTGAAACCTTAGAAACCGATGTACTGATCATCGGTGGAGGAACCGCCGGGTGTTTTAGTGGGCTTACCCTTAGGGAAAATTCTAACTTAAAAGTTCTTATAACAGATAAAGCCAATATAAAAAGAAGCGGTTGTTTAGCAGCAGGGGTAAATGCCATCAATGCTTATATTGGTAAAGATGAGACGCCTGAATCCTTTGTAGCATATGTAAAAAAAGATGCAGAAGGAATTATCCGTGAAGATTTGGTCTACAGCATAGCAAAAGGGCTGAATAAAGTAACGAAACACCTGGAGGATTTAGGTCTACCCATCTTAAAAGACGAAAATGGTCAGTACGTACAAAGAGGAAAAAGAAGTATAAAGATCAACGGCGAAAATATAAAACCTCTTCTTGCAGCAGCGGTGACAGATCAAGACAATATTACTGTTTTAAACAATGTAAACATTGTAGATTATTTACTTAAAGAGGGTGCTGTAATTGGTGCAATAGGATTTTCTTTAAAGGAAAATAAAATTTATGAAATCTATGCAAAAAAAACCATATGTGCCACTGGAGGTGCTTCAGGTTTATATAAACCCAATAATCCAATCTTTTCTAGACATAAGATGTGGTACAGTCCATTTAATACGGGGGCTGGATACGCTATGGGGATTAGAGCAGGGGCTGAAATGACCTCCTTTGAAATGAGATTTATTGCCTTGAGGTGTAAGGATACTATAGCCCCCACCGGCACTATCGCACAGGGAGTCAAGACAGTGCAGATTAATTCAAAAGGTGAGGAATATGTAGAGAGGTATGGAAAACCCACAACCCATATGAGGCTATATGCTACAGTAATGGAAAACCTTAAGGGCAATGGCCCTTGTTTTTTAAAAACAGAAGGGATTTCTGAAGAACAGCAGCAGGAGTTGTTTAAGGCTTATTTGAACATGGCACCAGCTCAGACCTTGAAGTGGTTAGAGGGGAATACGGGACCCTCCCATGAAAATGTTGAAATTGAAGGAACTGAACCCTATATTGTAGGAGGCCATACCGCCAGCGGTTATTGGATAGATGGTGATAGAAAAACCACTTTGAAAAATCTTTATGCGGTGGGAGATGTAGCTGGTGGAAGTCCTAAAAAATATGTAAGTGGATGTCTGGTAGAGGGTGAAATAGCTGCCAAATCCATTATAAAGACCATAGAAAATGTAGAAATGATTAAGTTGGATCACCAAGAAATAAGTGCAAAAATCCAACATATTTCTTGCTTTTTTAATCATCCTCCATCTCAACATAGTATTGAAGAAATAGAAGTGGCTATGCAAAAAATTATGGATGAGTATGCTGGAGGCATATCTAAGGCTTACATGTATAGCAAGGCAAAACTAGAAGTCGCCGCTAAAGGCATTGAAGAACTCTTTCATATAGTAGATAGATTAAAGGCAAATAGTTTACATGATTTGTTAGCCATATTTGAAATTATTGACCGTCTATATGTTTGTAAAGTATTAATTAAACATTTAGAAGCCAGAAAGGAAACCAGATGGAGATGTTATCAAGAAAACACTGATTTTCCCCAGAAGGATGATAAAAACTGGATGAAGTATATCAATTCAGTTTATGAGGATGGCAATGTAAAAATTCTATTTAGGCAGCTAGTAGGGGGGGACAAAAGTTATGAGCATACAAATTGATAAAACCAAATGCATCTCATGTGGTAAGTGTTTAAACATTTGTCCTGGCAACTTGATTGCTGAAGATGAGGAAAAGAAAGCTTCTATAAAACATCCAAAAGAATGTTGGGGATGTACTGCTTGCCTAAAAGAGTGTTCAGCAGAAGCGATTAAATATTATTTGGCGGCAGATATAGGCGGTAAAGGTGGTCATTTATACAGCAAAAATTGTGGAGATAGCATGGCGTGGTATATTGTAAGCGCTGATCATAAAAAGTATCACATAAAGATAAACAAGAAAGATTCTAATGCCTACTAAAGGGGGATGAAAATGGATCATTTAACGAAACTTGAAAACAAGTCCATTCATATTTTAAGAGAAGCCTATGCAAATTTCAAGGACTTAGGTATGCTCTGGTCTATTGGGAAAGATAGTACTGTACTTCTACACCTTGCGAGAAAAGCTTTCTTTGGTCATGTACCCTTTCCACTCATTCATATAGATACCAACTATAAGATTCCAGAGATGATTGCCTACAGAGATAACTATGCAAAAAAATGGAAGCTTGATATGATTTATGGACAAAACATAGAAGCTTTACAAGCAAAAAACACATTCCCAGATGGAAATTGTTCAAGACTAGAGTGCTGTAAATTGTTAAAAACAGAAGCCCTAAGGGATACACTCAACGGTACTGGTCCAAGATTTAGGTTAAATCATGAAACTGGTGAGTATGAACGAGAAAAAAATCCCACCGCCTTTACAGGGGTGATTGTTGGAGTACGTTCGGATGAAGAAGGTTCTAGATCCAAAGAGCGGTATTTTTCTCCTAGAAATCAAACAAATGATTGGAATATCGGGGAACAACCTCCAGAGTTTTGGAATCAATATAAAACAGATTTTGCACCTGGTACACATGTAAGAATACATCCTCTTCTTGATTGGACAGAATTAGATCTTTGGGAATATATTCAACGGGAAAATATTCCGATGGTTTCCTTATATTTTGACCAAGGGGAAGGAAAAAGATACAGATCACTGGGCTGTGGACCATGTACTTTGGCAGTAGAGTCAACTGCCAGCACGGTAGAAGAAATTGTAGAGGAACTAAGAACCGGCAAATTTTCTAATATTGCCGAGAGAAGCGGTAGGGCACAGGATAAAGAAGACGGTGGAGGTTTAGAAGAGCTAAGGAAAGCTGGATATATGTAAATGCAACATGGATGTGGGATAAATATGAGTGGCGTAGCGGAAATAATAGCAAGGGATGGGATGGATCATGAACAATAACTTGAACAAGAATCAACTATCAATGGTAAAACCTCAGCAAGTAAATATAAATGAAAATATGAATATTGTTATTGTAGGGCATGTAGATCATGGGAAAAGCACTATTATAGGCAGACTTTTAGCTGATACCAATTCATTGCCACAAGGGAAGTTAGAGCAAGTAAAGGAAACTTGTAGAAGGAATGCAAAACCATTTGAGTATGCTTTTTTATTAGATGCTTTAAAGGATGAGCAAGCACAGGGCATTACAATAGATGCTGCTAGGGTGTTTTTTAAAACACAAAAAAGAAAATATATTATTATAGATGCCCCTGGACATATTGAATTTTTAAAAAATATGGTTACTGGTGCAGCAAGGGCAGAAGCAGCTTTATTGGTGATTGATGCCAAGGAAGGGGTAAGAGAAAACTCAAAAAGACATGGTTATCTACTATCTATGCTAGGAATCAAACAAGTTGTTGTTCTCATAAATAAAATGGACCTTGTAGATTATCGACAGGAAAGATATGAGGAGATTGTAGAAGAATACAAAACCTTTCTTTCAGAAATTGGCGTAGAAGCAGAATCCTTTATTCCCATCAGTGGTTTCATGGGAGAGAACATCGCCTCAAGCTCTGATAAAATGCCTTGGTATCATGGAAGGACTGTATTAGAAAAGCTAGATGGATTAGAAAACAAAGAGGATGTTAAAGATCAAGTGTTTAGAATGCCTGTACAAGGCATATATAAATTTACTGCTAATGGAGACGATAGAAGGATTATAGCAGGAACCATTGATACAGGTAAAATAACTGTAGAAGATGAAGTGATTTTTTACCCCAGCGGCAAAAAGTCAAAAGTAAAATCTGTAGAGAGATTTCATGCGGCAAAGATGGATGAGGATATAGCCGGCAGTGCCACTGGATTTACCCTAGAAGAACAGATTTATATTACTAGAGGGGAATTAGCCTGTATAGCAGGAGAAAACCCACCAGAGGTCTCCACCCAAATTAAAACAAAGCTATTTTGGTTGGGGAAAGAAGATTTAAATAACAAAAGAGATTATTACTTGAAGCTGGGAACACAGAAGGTGAAGGCTGAGCTTCAGGAGGTAGTAACGGTTCTTGATGCCTCTACTTTATCTAAAACAGAGAGACAATATGTGCAAAGGCATGAAGTAGCAGAAGTAGTGTTTAAGCTAGAGAAAGCCATTGCTTTTGATAAAGCAGAAAATTCAACAGAAACCTCTAGATTTGTTCTTATCGACAACTACGAAATATCCGGCGGTGGAATTATCGTAGATAGTTTGAAAAGTCAAGAGGGATTGTTAGATGAAAAAATCCATCAGGAAAAGGTAACATGGAGAGAAGAGGCTGTTACAAGACAGGAAAGAGCTAGTCGATATGCACAAAAACCTATGATGCTTATGATCTCTGGTAAAAAAGATTTAAAGAAAAAGTCTATTGCAGCATATCTTGAAAGAGGACTTTTTACGGAGGGAAGAAATGTTTATTATCTTGATACAGAAAGTTTGTCTCATAGATTCGGAGAAGGTATGCAAGAGGAAAGTAGTAAAGAACATTTAAAGCATGTTGCTGAAGTAGCCAATGTGCTGTTAAACGCAGGGAATATTCTGATCACAGTTATAGATCACCTGCAAACAGAAGATATCAATGTATTAAGTAAAGTGTTGGATTTTAGACAGCTAAAGCTAGTATGGATAGGAGATATAGAAGAGGATACACCTCCTATAGATATACATGTAGAAGAAAATGAACCAAAGGAAATTATCTATGAAAAAGTTAAAAAAATCTTAATAGAAAACAGAGTTATTTTTGAGGGATTATAATAGAGATATCACTAGTGTTAACTTAAGTCATAATTTGTCATCCAGAGGGGAGCAAAGCGGAGTCGAAGGGTCTTAGTGTTAGCAAAATGACAGTTCGAGAGAATTCTGGCAATAATTGTGTTAAGTTAACACCTATGAAAGAGATATAAAAGCAACTAATCGAAGCTGACTGTAAAATGGTCAGCTTTTTTGGCTCTTTCACTTGGTGAATATTTATAGTATAATTATTAGTTGTATTACAAGTTTCGGCAAAATACTTAGTTATTTATTGAATTACATAGGTAGATAGGAGAGGTAACATGAAAAAACGAATTGATGAAGTAAATATATTAAGAGCAATTGCTTGTCTAGCAGTAGTCATGGTACATATCTCTGCTATTCCTGTATCTACACTGCAAAGTGACAGTATTCATATGAAAATATTTTCTTTATTAAATCGTAGTGTTAAGTTTACCACACCAACATTTATTTTTTTAAGTGGGTTAACATTATTTTATAGTTACAAGGATAAAAGGTTGCATTATTTTAGCTTTTTAAAAAAGAGACTTTCTATTACTTTGATTCCTTATTTCGTATGGACACTTATATACTATAAATACTTTATTCATGAAGGCTATTACGTTTTCTCATGGAGCTTTCTTATAGAAAATATTTTGTTAGCGGATATGAGTTATCATTTATATTTTATTTTGACGATTTTACAGTTTTATTTGCTTTTTGGTGTGTTTTTATATGCTTTCAAAAAATTTCCTTCGCATTTTGTTTTGGGAACTTTATTCGTCATCAGTTTGTTAACGATTAAATATGTACGCTTTCCCTATATGGATCGTTTCTTTGCGAGGCATGTATTTTTCTTTGGTTTAGGTTGTTATGCAGCTATGAATATAGACATGCTTCGGGAAAAACTATTGAAGTACCAGTACCTGATTACAGCAGGATATATTGGTATAAGCAGCTATTATGGCTATCAGTTCTACCAATACTATGGCTTAGGAAAACCAATAAAAAGTTTTACTATAGAATTAACATGGACTATTTTTTGCTTTATTGCAATCATGTTCTACTATGTAGTAGCTTATCATATAGCCAATAAACAAAACAGCATTTTAAATAAAACCCTAAAAAAGGTTGCAAAAGCTTCATATTATGTATATTTAAGCCACCCACTAGGGATATTTCTATCTGAAAAGTTCTTAACTAATGCAGGGATGCTTTCTATTACTAGGAGGTTTTTACTAAATGTCATTATTGTATATGGAACAGTGGTGCCTTTAGCCATATTATATACTTCTTTAAAAGGTAATCTTACACAGAATTACAAGAGTAGAAAACTTAAAAAGACTACTTTACAGGCAGATTTGTAAAAAATATTTTATTCTAGAGGGGGCATATATGAAGACATTAATTATGAGAAAATACGTTTCTGTTGTATTCGCTATAGTCATTGTTGTGGTTTTAGGGTATGTGGCAAGGGTAAGTTTATATCGAGATACGGGTGTGGGAGAAGGCTACGGGGGTGATCTACCTATAGATGAGGTTTATGCTGATAGTAGTGAAGGATCTAAGACTTATGCAAGGGAGATACCGGTACTAACTTACCATCATATATTAACAGAAGAAGAGAATCCTTATCCAGACAATGGGATGATTATTTCTGTAGAATTATTTGAGAAGCATATGAAGTATTTACATAATGAGGGTTTTCATACGATAACTTTAAAAGAACTAGAGCTTTTTCTGAAGAATGAAATCAGGCTGCCGGAAAAAAGTGTATTGATCACCTTTGATGATGGATATAAGAGCAATATTGTACATGCCT
The DNA here is from genome assembly GCF_001042715.1 of Clostridium aceticum. NCBI lineage: Bacteria > Bacillati > Bacillota > Clostridia > Peptostreptococcales > Natronincolaceae > Andreesenella > Andreesenella acetica. The sequence goes on from NZ_CP009687.1 coordinate 1,440,710, forward strand.
ATCCAATATTAAAAAAATATAATCAAAAAGCAGCTATTTTTATCATTTCTAGCTATATTACTGATGAGACTGTAGCCTTTAACCCTGAAATTTTACAGTATGCCAGTTGGGAGGAACTAGAAAAGTCTAATGATGTTTTTGAGTATGGTTGTCATACCCATGATTTTCATCATTTAGAAGACGATGAAGGCTACTTGTTAACAAAAAGTAGAGAAGCTGTAAGGGAAGATCTAAGAGTCAATTTAGAGATGATGCAAAGTCCTTATTTTGCCTACCCCTATGGACACTATAATCAAGAGGTGATTGATGTTTTAAAAGAGTTAGGCTATCACATGGCCTTCACTGTTGAAGAAGGAAATGTACAACATGGAGATAATAGATTTAAGCTTAAGAGAAGAAATGTATATTCCTTTACTAGCTTGAAGGATTTTAAAAGGTTGCTAAAACCTGTTAGATAAGATATGGTTATTGTAGCTTTATAGCTTCAGCTAACAAAAATAAAGAAAAGTAGTTTTTAAGAAATGTCACTTTCAAAAATGGAGAAAGTGACATTTTTTCATTGCTACAAGCCAAGGATTCAGGTGTGAAGTGTTTTGTAGTTTATTTTGATAATAAAGGTGAAATTTTTTTATGAAATTAGTTAACTTAAAAAATAAATAAAGTTGACAATAATAAAGCCTCTAGCTATACTATTAATAGCCAAAATAATACATAAATGTTAACAATTCAAAGAGTAAAGTAGCTTTCATGATAGCAAAGATCAGTATTTACTGTTAACAAAGGCATCTACTTGACAAAAAAACAGTAGGGTTTTAGAAAAAAATTGAAGTAATTGGGAGGAGATTCTATGCATCATTATATAACAGTGTTGGGTGAAAAAATTTTAGCCGGAGGTCAAATAAATTATGAGGAGGCTTTAGCTTTGGAAAGAGTTCAAGGGGCTGATCTCTATTTTCTTTCTGCCTATGCCTCTAAAATTAGAGAAGTGTATCAAGGAGATCGAGTAGACCTTTGCTCCATCGTCAGTGCTCGTATAGGTGGGTGTAAAGAAAATTGTGCCTTTTGTTCTCAATCTGTCCATCATGAAACAGGCACAAAAGTAGAAGTGAACTTTAATAAAAATGAAATTTTAAAAAGGGCGAAAACTATGGAAGCAGCAGGGGTACACCGATTTGATATTGTAACCAGCGGTAAAGGATATAAGTTAGGTGATCCTGAATTTGCTGCCCTTTTAGATATTTTTAAAAAATTGCGTAAGGAAACTAAATTGCAGTTATGTGCCTGTTTGGGGGTTATTGGAGAGGCAGAGGCTCGAGCTATTAAAGATGCAGGGGTTACGAGGTACAATCATAATCTAGAAACTGCCGAGAGCTTCTTTCCTCAAGTTGTTTCTACCCACAGCTATAAGGAGAGGGAGAAAACCCTTATGGCGGTTAAAAAAGTTGGTATGGAGGTTTGTTGCGGAGGGATTATCGGCATGGGGGAGACTTTTGCTCAAAGGGTTGAATTTGCTTTTGCACTTAGAGATTTAGGGGTTGATTCCACACCTTTAAATGTATTGAATCCTATCCTAGGCACACCTTTAAATGTATTGAATCCTATCCTAGGCACACCGTTAGAAAGTAAGAAACCACTTTCTCCCTTGGAAGTACTGAAAACCATAGGGATGTTTAGGTTTGTTTTGCCTAAGACCAATATAAGGTTTGCTGGTGGTCGGGAAGTAAATCTGCGAAGTCTTCAGGCATTAGGACTTGTTTCGGGGATCAATGGCATGCTTACAGGAAATTACCTTACCACAAAAGGTCAGGGAATTTCAGAGGACCTAGCAATGATTGAAGACTTGGGACTTAAGTATTAACTCACAATTGGAAAAAGGAGGAAATTATGTGAATAAAACAAGAGAGATAACATTAATAAGCTTGTTAGCAGTGATCATTGCAATTTCAGGGTCCTTTAAAATACCGGGACCTTTACCGGGAACAGAATTTCAGTTGTCTGCACCTATAGCAGTGGCTATTGCAGTGTCTTTTGGATTCAAGAGATACATACTAGCCGGCATGATCGCTAGTGCCATTACTTTAACGCTTGGAACCCATACGATTATTAATGTAGTGATTGCTATGGTATTTAGAGTTGTGGCGGGAGGAATCCTGCACTTCTTTAAGCCTAGATTTATATCTATTACTATTGCAGGGCCATTAGGATCTATAGTGGCAAGGATGGTACTGGGATTGCTGTTGAAGAGTCCTATTGGTGTAATGATCATAGCAGGGTTGCCAGGAATGCTATATACTGCTATAACTGCTTGGTCTTTAAGTAAACTGCTGATTAAGATAAAAAGTTATACTCCTTTTAGAGAGATGTCCTATGAAGGAAAATCTATATAGTGTGAAAATGAGGGCCGCCAGAAAAGGAAAACATATTTCAGGCGGAGAGAAAATTGTCTTAGAACAAGAGGTAGAAAGTGTAGTGCAGCAACTAACAATAAGAGCGCTAGATCATAGTAAAGGTAGGCCAGATTTTATAAATATAACCATACAAAATATAGCGGATGAGACTATTGAATATATTGCCCCTCTAGATATAACAACGATTATGGTAGATGATTATATTCAGGGAAGAGAATGTGCAGTGAAAGTACTGCAAAAAATTGGCTTATCCTATAAAGCCTCTCAAACAATACTCAATATATTAAAGACTTGCAATCCTATGAGAGGAGCAGTACTTCTAGATATTCACTCTTTAGAAAGGATTGAACCAGATAAAGACAGGGGATTGAGGGCTACCAACATTGATTGGAGCTTTAGATTAAAAAAAGATTTAGATAGCGTATTAGAAAAAGAGGGCTTAAATAATAGTCATGTAAAAGAGGCGGTTGCACTTGCAAGCAAAGTTTCAAATGCTTCAGGCATTGTTGCTGAATTGTGCTGGTCAGATGACCCACATTATGTTACTGGTTATGTAGCATCTCAAAACACGGGCTATGTTAGAATCAGCAAATTAAAGGCTTTAGGGGATGCTACCGGTGGAAGAATCTTTTGCTTTGATGCATCAAAGACATCTATAGAAGCATGCATAGAATATTTACAAGAGAAAGTGACACTAGTCAATAAGCTACCAGCAGTAAAAGGTTGTATCTCCTATAAGGATTTTTCGGGGGAAACGTAGATGAGGTTTATAGATGAATACTTAAAGGATATAAAAGATAGAGGGTTATATAGGGAGTTTAAATTTTTTAGTGGTCCCCAAAGTAAATATATATCAATAAGGGATAGAAAAGTGTTATTAATGGCTTCTAATAATTACTTGGACCTATGTAATGATGATAGATTAAAGGAGGCAGCAGAGGCAGCAATTCGTACATATGGAGTAGGGTCAGGGGGATCTAGACTAACGACAGGAAGCTATGAACTTCATGATCAACTGGAAAAGAAGATAGCTGATTTCAAGAATACAGAGGCAGCCATTCTTTTTAATACAGGATATATGGCAAATATAGGCACCATAACAGCGATAGCAGATAAGGAATGGACTCTATTTAGTGATGCATTAAACCATGCAAGCATTATTGATGGATGCAGGTTAAGTGGGGCTAAGATTGTTGTCTATAAGCATTGTGATATGGAGGACTTGCAGAAGAAAATAAAGGCTTATGAAGGCAATAAGAGACTCATTGTGACAGACGGCGTATTTAGTATGGATGGGGACATAGCACCATTAGATAAAATAATAGCGCTAGCTAAAGAAAATAACATCTTAACAATGGTTGACGATGCTCATGGTACAGGGGTTTTAGGTGACAATGGCACAGGCTGTGTAGAATATTTCAATTTTAAGGAGCAGGTGGATATACAGGTAGGAACCCTTAGTAAAGCCCTTGCCAGTGAAGGAGGATTTGTGGTTGGCAGCAAAAGTCTGGTGACCTATTTAAGACATAAAGCTCGGAGTTTTATTTATTCAACTGCATTATCTCCAGCTACGATTGCAGTTTCATTGTGTTCTTTAGATATTGTAAAAAATGAAAAAAACAAAAGAATTAGACTTCTTGAGAATGCACAATGGTTTCAAGGGGAATTAAGGAAACTAGGATTTCGTGTTTTGGAAAGTAATACAGCAATTATCCCACTTATTATAGGAAGTGCGGAAAAAGCTACAAAATTAAGTGAAAAATTGTTTAAAAAAGGTATTTTTATTACAGCAATTAGACCACCTACTGTACCGGAGGATACTAGTCGATTGAGGATTACATTGATGGCTACTCACAGTAGGGAAGAACTCAAGCATGTTTTAGATAGTTTAAAAGAGGCAGGAATGGAATTAGGTATTATCTAGTTTATAAGTGTGCTGAAAGGAGGCAGGACTTTGGGAAAAGGACTGTTTATCGTAGGAACAGATACTGATATAGGAAAGACCTTTGTTACAGCAGGAATGACCCATCTTTTAAGGAAAAACAGTTTTAAAGCAATAAGTTTTAAACCAGTACAAAGTGGAGGGATCCTTAAAAATGACAAGTTAGTAGCTACAGATGCAGCCTTCGCAAAGGAAGTAGCTGCCATAGAGGAAGAGGATGTTGTCATGAATAGTTACTGCCTAAAGGAGGCAGTATCGCCTCATATAGCTGCTGAACAGGAGAAGGTGAAGATCGATATTAATAAAATCATTGATGATTATGAGAGGTTGAAGGCAGCCTATGATTATGTGCTGGTAGAAGGTGCAGGTGGGGTGGTGGTACCGTTGATTAGGGATCGATACTATATTTACGACATGATCAGGGATTTTAATGTTCCTGTTGTAGTTGTTGCAAGGGCTGGAGTAGGAACGATTAATCATACTGCACTAACGGTGGATTTTCTTAAGAAACTAGGGGTGGAGATAAAGGGATTTGTGATCAATCAATATCATGGAAGCTATTACGAAAAAGATAACATAGAAGTGATTAAGAAGATTACAGGACTAAATGCTGTAGCTATCATTCATAAAATTGATTTAAAAGAAGAGCAGGAAGCTGTGATCAATATAAGAAAAATCTTTGAAAAAAGTTTAACAGTAGAAGGGGTTTTGAATTTGTTTGATTAAGTATTGAATCTAAAATCAATAAACAAAGTCATAGATAACAACTCAAGCTAATTATTTCAAAAAATCCTCTCAAGTTGTTATCCTGAGCATAGCGAAGGATCTTGCAATAGGGAAGAAGCTTGTTGCTCTGAATCAGACTATAGAAAGATTTTTAAACGACAAATTATGATCTAAATTAACGCTAATGTAAAAAAAGTTGAGCTGTACAAGGAGAAGATAGAATGAGTGAGATGAGGAATTTTCAAAAGAGGGATTTAAAGTACATTTGGCATCCTTGTTCACAAATGAAGGATTATGAAACTTTCCTTCCTATTGTCATCAAGCGGGGAGAAGGGGTATTTCTTGAAGACATGGATGGAAAGAAGTACTTAGATGCAGTATCATCATGGTGGGTAAATTTGTTTGGACATTCCAATCAACGAATAAATGATGCATTATATACCCAAGCCAACAAATTAGAACACGTTATTTTTTCAAACTTTTCTCATGAGCCTGCTATAGCCTTAGCAGAGAAAATCATTGGAGTTTCACCGAAGGGTCTAAGTAAAGTGTTTTTTGGCGACAATGGCTCTTCAGCCGTAGAAATTGCCTTAAAGCTTAGTTTTCAATATCATCAGCAAATTGGTAAAACCAAGAAAACAAAATTTGCAGCCTTAACAGATGCCTACCATGGAGAGACTATAGGTGCACTTTCTGTAGGAGGTGTGGATTTATATAATAAAATATATAAACCACTACTTCTAGATGTTACTAGAGTGCAGGGACCAGACTGTTTCAGATGTGCATATGGAAGAAATAGAGATGATTGTAGTGTTGAATGCTTTCAGCATATGGAAAAAACAATCGAAGAACAACATGAAGGAATCACTGCCATGATCATAGAGCCGATGGTACAGGCGGCGGCTGGCATGAAAATATATCCTGCAGAATATCTTAAAAAGTTGAGAAAATTATGTGATAAATATGATATAAACCTCATTGCGGATGAAATAGCGGTTGGATTTGGAAGAACGGGAGAAATGTTTGCCTGTAATCATGCTGGTATTTCCCCAGACATCATGTGTGTATCTAAAGGATTAACAGCAGGCTATTTGCCTTTGTCTTTAACCATGATGTCAGATAAAATCTATGATGCCTTTTATGATGATTATCCTACTATGAAGGCGTTTTTACATAGTCATAGTTATTCAGGCAATCCCCTTGGCTGTGCTGTTGCTGTAGAAACCCTAAAGATATTTGAGGAAGAAAATATCATAGAGAAAAATAAAGTAAAATCGAAATTATTAAAAATAAAGGTTCAGGAAATGATAGAAGATCTTCCTTATGTAGGAGAATTTAGGCAAATTGGAATGATTGGAGCTATTGAGCTAGTGAAGGATCAAACAACTAAGGAAGAGTTTGATTGGAGGCGGCGTGTAGGATACGAAATATATAAAATAGCTGTTCAAAAGGGTGTTTTATTAAGAGCTTTAGGAAATATTATTTATTTTATGCCGCCTTATGTAATAAACGATGATGAGATTCAATTGATGATTAAAGTAGCAAGGGACTCTATTTTAGCGTACTTCAGCTAAAATCCATAGTTAGATCGCTGAGTTTCTTTCTACTGCAGTTTTAAAATGTCTGTAAAAATATTCAGAAGGGTATAAAAATTTTATGGTTGCTAGGAATGGAAAAAACATATTATATGGAGAAAATTGGCACATTAATACCTTCCTACGTAACCCCACTCAGTAGATATTTCTGGGTTGTTGGGTCACCAGTCATTTCCAACCAAAAAATTCGCATTATAAAACTGCATATTACAAATTCTATATTGACAGGTATTTACTACAAAATGTATAATTATAAGAAATGTTTTATTTTTATGAGTATATTCGTATGCAATAATTCATAATATTTCTATGCAGAAAAAATAATGAGGAAAAGAGGTATTACTTATGCCAAAGCGTTTAGACATTAACAAGATTATGATCATTGGTTCAGGACCAATTATCATTGGACAAGCTGGTGAATTCGATTATTCAGGTACACAGGCCTGCAAAGCCCTTAGAAACCTAGGTTATGAGATTGTATTAGTAAATTCTAACCCTGCCACTATTATGACTGATCCAGGTACCGCTGATGCAACCTATATTGAACCCCTTAATGTAAAAAGATTAACGGAGATTATTGAGAAGGAACGACCTGATGCATTATTACCAAACTTAGGAGGGCAATCAGCTCTAAACCTTAGTATAGAATTAGAGAAAGCTGGTGTGTTGAAAAAGTACGCAGTAAAGGTCATCGGTGTTCAGTTAGATGCTATAGAAAGAGGCGAAGACCGTATCGTATTTAAAGAAGCCATGAAAAAGCTGGGTATTGAAATGCCTAAAAGTGAACCTGCCTATAGTGTAGAGGAAGCGGAAGAAATCGCTAAGAAGCTTGGTTTTCCTGTGGTTATAAGACCTGCCTATACGATGGGGGGCACAGGCGGTGGACTTGTCTATAATATTGATGAGCTAAGACTGATTGCTAAGCGTGGAATTGCGGCAAGTATTGTAGGTCAAATTCTTGTAGAAGAATCTGTTTTAGGCTGGGAAGAACTAGAATTAGAAGTAGTTCGAGATGCCAATAATAAAATGATAACAGTATGTTTCATAGAAAATGTTGATGCTATAGGTGTGCATACGGGAGATTCTTTTTGTACAGCTCCTATGCTAACCATTAGCCAAGAATTACAACAGCGTTTACAAAAACATGCTTATGATATAGTAGAATCCATTGGAGTAATTGGAGGGACAAATGTACAATTTGCCCATGATCCTAAAACAGATCGTATCGTGGTTATTGAGATAAATCCACGTACTTCTCGATCCTCTGCTCTAGCTTCAAAAGCTACAGGATTTCCAATAGCACTTATCTCTGCTATGTTAGCCGCTGGTTTAACACTAGATGAGATTCCCTACTGGAGAGATGGTTCGTTAGATAAATATACACCATCAGGAGACTATGTAGTTGTAAAATTTGCTCGTTGGGCTTTTGAAAAGTTTAAAGGAGCTGAAGATAAACTAGGAACGCAAATGAAGGCTGTTGGAGAAGTTATGAGTATAGGTAAAAACTATAAGGAAGCCTTTCAAAAAGCCATTCGTTCCCTTGAAATAGGACGATATGGTCTAGGGTTTGCCAAGGATTTTAACAAACGTACACTAGAGGAGTTAATGGCATTACTAGCAGAGCCCTCCAGTGAACGTCAGTTTATCATGTATGAAGCCCTACGCAAAGGAGCCACAGTTGATGAACTTCATCGTTTAACCCATATTAAAGCATGGTTTATTGAACAAATGAAGGAGTTAGTATCATTAGAAGAAGAGATATTAAAATACAAAGATGCTCAATTACCGGATGATTTATTAATTGGCGCAAAAAAAGACGGCTTTGCTGATCGCTATCTAGCTAAACTGCTAAACCTGCCAGAGCAGGAAATTAGAAGTCGCCGTACTGCTTTAGGCGTAGTAGAAGGATGGGAACCAGTACCTGTAAGTGGTGTGGAGGATGCTGCATATTATTATTCCACATACAATGCAGAGGATAAAACCACTGCTAGTAATAAGCCAAAGGTTATGGTTTTAGGTGGAGGTCCTAACCGAATTGGACAAGGGATTGAGTTTGACTACTGCTGTGTACATGCGGCATTTGCCTTAAGGGATATGGGCTTTGAAACCATTATTGTTAATTGTAATCCTGAAACAGTTTCTACAGATTATGATACATCAGATAAGTTATATTTCGAACCTCTTACTGTAGAGGATGTTTTAAGTATTTATGAAAAAGAAAAACCTATCGGGGTGATTGTACAATTTGGAGGTCAAACGCCTTTAAATATTGCTGGAGAACTTGAAAAAGCAGGGGTGAGGATTCTAGGTACAGCACTAGATGCCATCGACCTTGCTGAAGATCGAGACAGATTCAGAAACATGATGGAGAAATTAGAAATACCAATGCCAGAATCCGGTATGGCAAGTAATCTTGAAGAAGCGATTTCTATTGCCACTGCTATTGGTTATCCACTGATGGTAAGACCTTCTTATGTTTTGGGAGGACGAGGAATGGAGATTGTACATGACGAAGAAATGCTTTGTCAATATATTAATGCAGCAGTAGACATCACTCCTGAAAAGCCTATTTTGATTGATAAGTTTCTTGATAACGCTATTGAAGCTGAAGCAGATGCAATTTCTGATGGCGTAGATGCTTTCGTACCTGCAGTGATGGAACATATAGAATATGCAGGGGTTCATTCAGGAGATTCCGCTTGCGTAATACCTACAATTAGTATTCCTGAAAAGCACTTAACAACTATCAACGAATATACGAAAAAAATAGCAAAAGAATTAAAGGTAGTAGGTCTAATGAATATACAGTACGCTATTGCAAATGATCGTGTCTATGTGTTGGAAGCGAATCCAAGGGCATCTCGAACTGTTCCACTGGTTTCAAAGATATGTAATATATCTATGGCTCGTATTGCTACTGAAATCATGATGTCTGGTGAAACAGGAAAAAAACCTGCTGTATCTAGTATGAAGACTGGAAATATTCCACATTACGGAGTAAAAGAAGCTGTATTTCCTTTTAATATGTTCCATGAGGTAGATCCTGTATTAGGACCAGAAATGCGATCTACTGGTGAGGTTTTAGGAATAGCTGATTCCTTCGGGTTAGCTTTCTTCAAGGCTCAGGAGGCAACACAAGGGTTATTGCCTACCTCTGGTACGGTTTTAATCAGTGTAAGAAAAGAAGACCGACAGGATGTGCTGCAGGTAGCTCGTAAATTTGATGAACTAGGCTTTGAAATAAAAGCAACTGAGGGAACAAATAATTTCTTAAGAGAAAACGGTGTAGCATCTACAGTGATTAAAAAGTTATATGAAGGCAGACCAAATATTATGGACAGTGTAACCAACAAGGAGATTCATTTAATTATTAATACACCAACTGGAGTGTTGAGTGAAAAGGATGATTCTTATATAAGAAAGGCTGCTATCAAGCATAAAGTTCCATATATTACGACGATTGCTGCTGCCAGTGCCACTGCTAAAGGGATTGAAGCTTATAGAGAAGCCTTTGAAAATAAAGGTGAGATGAAGTCTCTTCAAGGCTATCATTTAGGTATTAAATAAAGATTTACTTCATAAAAACCAAGAAAACCCTAAAACAACCTGACTCCTATTGAAGGGAAGTCAGGTTGCTTTTATTTGGAAATATGTTCAATTGATATTTTGTAAATATTTTATCGTCTCTTTCCTCTATAATAAGGGTAATATATAAAAAGTTTTATTGCAACTTATGTATAAAAATATTTCATAAAAAAAGGTATAAAGGATAGAAAGGAAGAATTAAATGATTGAAGTAGTAGCAGCCATCATTAAAAATCAAGAGGAAGAAATTTTGATTGCCAAAAGAAAAGAAGGTAAGGTTTTAGCAGGCTTTTGGGAGTTTCCCGGAGGTAAGGTGGAGGAGGGGGAAGAGCCAGAAATCAGTTTGCAAAGAGAGCTGTTAGAAGAAATGAACCTGCAAATTCAAGTAGAAGCCTACTATGCTACCAATATACATGATTATGGTAATATTAAAATTAAGTTAATTGCCTATTTAGCTAAAATTTTGATGGGAGATATGCAACTAAAGGATCATGATGAGGTTTTATGGATAAAACCCCAAGAGTTACAAAACTATGTTTTTGCACCAGCGGATGTTCCCTTTGTAAAGCAATTGATAGAAGAAACTAACATAGATGTGCGCCCCTAAATTTTAATATACTAAGGGCTACATTTGCAGCCTGCGGTTTTGAGGCGAAACCGTAGACCGTGTATATTAAAATTTAACTTTAGAAGCGCATATCTATAAGACAAATTAAGAGGGAGGGGATGAAAACATGAGGTTTGAATTTTGTCCCAAATGTGGTGGTAAATTATCCATCAATGATGTTAAGGAGATAAACAAGCCTAAATGTGTTGACTGTGGATTCGTTTTTTATCAAAACCCTATTGTAGGCGTAGCTGCAATTGTTTTACAGGAGGGGAAAGTGTTATTAGGAAAAAGAAATAGTAGTTATAGTGGAACATGGTGTATTCCCTGTGGCTATGTTGAATGGGATGAAGATGTCTATGAGGCGGTGGCTAGGGAGTTCCAAGAAGAGACAGGGCTTCATATCAAAACCAAAGAGATCTTTCACGTGTTGTCTAATTTTCATAATCCTAAGCAGCATACAGTAGGTATATGGTTTTTAGCTGAGGTAGTGGATGGAAGCTTAGCAGCAGGAGATGATTTAGATAAGGTGGATTATTTTTACTATGAGGATATACCAGTACTAGCCTTTCCAACAGATCGAATAGTGATAGATAAATTATATGAATTAGGACTTATAAAGTAAACTCGTTTCAGCAAGCTGAAACATTGGGGAATCAAGTGGAGAGTCTACTCCACCTGATTTGAAAAGCCCACCTACGCTAACGCTTAGAGGTGGAGGTCTTAATCTTAAAAGAAAAAAATCAGATAAAGAAAGGATGGATAGCATGGCGGAATTAAAGTTTGAAATACAAAAAAACCTTGGGGAAATTTCTGAATCTGCAAAGGGATGGAAAAAGGAGTTAAACCTAATAAGCTGGAATGGAAGGGAAGCAAAGTATGATTTAAGAGATTGGGACCCAGAGCACCAGAAGATGGGAAAAGGGGTTACTTTAACAGCTGAGGAGTTGAAGAAGCTTAGAGATTTATTGAACAGTATGACGTTGTAGGAGTTCACTGCTTTATGAAATGTACTGTTTGTATAAACACAAAGTTTTAAAAAGAGTAAGAGTGAAATTAACAAAATAGCAGATTAGAGGAATGAAACTATGCCTTATAAACTTCAGCATAGATTCATTCCTCTATTTTTTAAGCATCATTAGCGTTAACCTAAACCATAATTTGTCATTCTTAGGGGAGCAAAGCGGAGTTGAGGGATTTTAGTATTAGCAGAATGACAATTCAAGAAAAATTTCGTAATAATTGTGTTAAGCTAATGTCTATGATTTAAGTATTAAAGTATTGAAAAAATATTTAGATGTTTTCAAATTATATGATAAATTTACATTGTGGATTATTGACATAAAAAAGGAACACATGGTATAATCTACTTAAACGTTTAACTAAAACGTTTAAGTAGATTATATAGGAGTGTTAAGATGCCTGTCACAATTAAAGACATAGCGAGAATTGCGAATGTTTCAACGACAACAGTTTCAAAGATTGTAAACAACAAAATAGATGATATTGGTGATGCCACTGTTGCAAAAGTGAGAAAAATAATAAAGGAAGAAAATTATACCCCCAACAGGTTGGCAAGAAGTATGGTCTTAAAAAAAACAAAGACGGTGGGACTGATCATTCCAGATGTACAAAACCCTTATTTTACTAAATTGGTAAGAGGGGCAGAAGATGCTGCAAATGAAAGGGGCTATAATATCTTTTTTTGTAATACTGATGATGATTTAGATAAAGAAATTAGCTATATGAATATGCTCATTGAAAAACAAGTAGATGGTATCGTATTAGCTGGTGCAAGCCATCGTGATAAGAAAAGAGAGAAAGAATATAAACTATCTATCCCAGTGGTTGTGGTTGATAGGGATGTGAACTTCACGAATATTGCTGGAGAAATATCTATTGATAACCTTCAAGGTGCATATGATGCCTTGAATCATCTGATTAGTTTAGGACATACAGAAATTATTTATATCTCTGGCTCACTGGGAATTAAACCTACGACAGAGCGGCTAGAGGGGTATAAAAAAGCACATGTTGATCATGGGTTAGTTTATAAAGAAGAAAATATATTTTTTGGAGATTATTCTAGTGAATTTGGCGAGCAAATTGTTGCAGAAGTTGTAAAGAATAAAGCGGCGACTGGAATTTTTTGTGGTAATGATATGATTGCACTTGGTGTAATCAAAGGGCTGACAAGAAGAGGTTACAAAATTCCCGAAGACATCAGTGTTGTAGGGTTTGACGATATTTCCTTAGCATCCCTTATGACACCAGAACTTACAACGATTCGACAGCCAAGCTATGCTATAGGCAGTAAGGCTATAAATACATTGATTGATTTGGTAGAGAAAAAGAAAGTAGATGCTGAAAAGTTGGTGCTAAAAACAGAGCTTGTTATAAGAGAAACCACATCAAGAAGAAGAAAATAGAACTCAATGAGGAGGACATGCTATGAGCCAGATTCTTGTAATAGGCAGTTTGAACATGGACACGGTGATCACCGTGGAAAACCTGCCAAAAGATGGAGAAACGATTATTGCAAAGGAAGTAAATAAATTCTGTGGCGGGAAAGGAAGTAATCAAGCCGTAGCTATAGCAAGATTCGGTGCTAATGCAATTATGCTTGGGAAAATAGGTAAGGACGAAAACGGCAAAGCCTTAATAGCTAGTCTTGAAAAAGAAGGGGTGACAACAGAGTACATAGGGATTGAGGAAGGGGTTTTAACTGGTGCTGCCTTCATCAATGTAGATAAGGAAGGGACAAATACCATTGTTGTTGACCCTGGTGCAAACTATTCAGTGGATAAGGACTATATAAATGAAAAAGCCTCTGCATTTAGAGTAGCTGATTACTGCTTATTGCAGTATGAAGTCCCAATTGAAACGGTAGAGCTTGCAATTGAAAAATGCTATGAAGAGGACATTAAGGTTATCGTGAATCCGTCGCCTGTGGCACAGATCAAAGAAACGCTGTATGAAAAAATAGATATGTTAATCGTAAATGAAACTGAACTATCAGAACTGTCCGGTATACAAGTTGTAGAGGACGTATATATACAAAAAGCAATGTCTGTACTGGTTAATAAGGGTGTTAAATGTGTAATTGCTACCTTGGGATCTAAAGGTTCGATATATATGGATGCTAGTTACAAAGTAGAATACCAAGAAGCATTTAAAGTGAATGCAATTGACTCTACCGCTGCTGGAGATACTTTTACAGGAGCATTAATAGCCTCATTTGTAAAAGGAGGTGATTTAAAAAAGTCTATGAGGTTTGCTAATGCAGCTGGTGCAATTGCAGTACAAACTAAAGGTGCACAAGATTCAATACCTATGCTTTCTGACGTAGAAAAATTCATAGCTGAAAAGAAATAGTCATTGCTACAAGGAGATATGCAACAAGAAAAAAGGGGAAAAGGAAAATAAAAATCAAGGGGAGAATGTCATGAAAAGAAAATTGAGTTTAATTTTAGTGGTTGTACTGATGTTGTCGTTGGTAGCATGTGGTTCAGAAGAAACAAAAACACAAGGAGAAAATTCTTACAAAATTGCTGTTCTTTATTCAGGGTATTTAGGAGATCAATCCTTCAATGATTCAGCGCATCAAGGTTTACAAAAAATACTAGCGGAGTATGACAATGTAGAAATCAGAGAATTTGAAACAGATGTTGCATCTGAATGGGAGCCAAACGCCATTGCAGCGGCAGAAGCTGGGTATAATCTGATCTTAGGTGTATCTTATGTTTACTCAGATGTACTTAAAAGTGTTGCACCTCAGTATCCAGAAAGCAAATTTGCAGTGATTGATGGTGTAGTTACTGATGACAATGGAAATCCAATGGACAATGTTGTTTCTGCAATCTTTGCTCAAAATGAAGGATCTTTTCTTGCTGGAGCAGCAGCAGCTATGTTTACTACAAGAACAGAGATTGATGGTGTAAACCCTGATAAAAAAATTGGATGGTTAGGTGGTTCAGATATTCCTGTATTACATGATTTTTTAGGTGGATATAAGCAGGGAGCTGCTTACATTGACCCAGAGGTAGAAGTAGTATCTGTGTTTGTAGGAACCTTCTCTGATCCAGTGGCTGGTAAAGAACAAGCCAATGCATTATATGATCAAAACATAGATATTATCATGAATGTTGCATCTGGTACTGGTAATGGCTTATTAGAAGCAGCAGAAGAAAGAGGTCTTTATGCCATCGGGGTAGACATCGATCAAGATGGACTAAAACCAGGACATATTTTAACATCTATGTTAAAAAGAGTGGATGTTACTACATATGAAATTATAAGTTCTGTAATTAATGATACCTTTGAAGGTGGAGAAACACTTTATATGGATATCAATAATGGTGGTGTTGGTTTAACGGATATGAGTGTCATGAAAAATGCCCTTGGGGATCAGTTCCCAGAAGATATACTAACCAGAATTCAAGAAATTGAAGAATTAGTTAAAAATGGTGAGATTGTGGTGGTAAACTACGAAGGGTTTGGAAGAAACTAAAAATAATCAAAGAGGGGCATTATGCCCCTCTAATAAAATAAAAGCTGTTTTGTCAATAAGGGGGGTAAATGATGAAGACAAAAATTATTGAAATGAACCACATAGAAAAAAACTTTGGACATGTTCAGGCAATTATAGAGGGGCACTTTGACTTAGTAGAAGGGGAAATTCACTCTTTAGTAGGAGAAAATGGTGCAGGAAAGTCAACGCTTATGAAAATTGTCTATGGCATGGAAAATCCCGATGGTGGAGAATTAATCATTAGAGGAGAAGCAGTAAGTAATTTTACCCCTAAAAAAGCAATAGAAAATAAAATTGGTATGGTACACCAAGAGTTTATGTTGGTAAAAGAGCTTACAGTCATTGAAAATATCATTTTAGGTTTTGAGCCCCATATAAAGGGAAGGATCGATTACGAAAAAGCTTATAAAGAAATAAATCATTATATAAAAACCTACGATATGAATGTAGATTTAGAAAAAAAGGTAATGAACATCCCAGTAGGAGAGGCACAAAAAGTTGAAATATTAAAAATACTTTACAGAGGGGCAGATGTACTTATTTTAGATGAACCAACGGCAGTATTAACGCCGCAGGAAACACTGAAACTTTTTGAAATACTACGCTTGCTAAAGGAAGATGGCAAGTCGATTATATTTATTTCCCACAAGTTAAAAGAAGTGATGGATATAAGTGATAGGATTAGTGTAATGCGGAGTGGCAAGTATATCGATACAGTAAAAAAAGAAGAAACAACCATACCAGAAATAGCAAAGAAAATGGTTGGCAGAGAAGTGTTTTTAGAAGTGAAGAAACCCTTTATGAAAAAAGGCAATGTGGTCTTAGAAGTAAAAAATGTTTTTATTCCTAGTAATAGAGAATTATCAAAAATTAGAAACATCAGTTTTGACATTTCCGCAGGGGAAATATTAGGTTTTGCAGGTGTTGACGGTAATGGACAAACTGAATTAATAGAAGGTATTACGGGACTGAGAAAAATCGAAAGTGGTGAAGTAATATTTAAGGGGAAATCTATAAAAAACATTTCTCCAGTACAAATAAGAAAATCTGGAATTGCACATATTCCTGAAGATAGAAACTTAAGAGGACTAAATAAGGCGTGGAGCATAAGGGATAACCTAATTGCCAATGACTTTTATAAAAAACCTTTTGCAAAAAAATGTATTCTTAACAACAAAGAAGTCAATAACTTTGCCAATTTAAGGTCAGAACAATTTGATATAAGACCAAGAGATATAAATACTCTAACTGGTAGACTTTCTGGTGGAAATGCTCAAAAAGTGATTGTTGCTAGAGAAGTAGGAGCTGAAACTGAACTACTTATAGCTGCTCAACCTACTAGAGGGGTTGATATAGGTTCTATTGAAGAGATTCGAAAGTATCTGATGAAGGCTAGAATGAATAATAGTGCTATCCTGCTGATATCTGCAGATTTAGAAGAAGTAATGAGTCTTTCCGATAGGATTGCTGTATTATACGAAGGTCAAATTGTGGACATTGTTGATGCTGCTGATGCTGATGTTGAAAAAATAGGACTTATGATGACGGGGGGAAAACCTGATGAAGTTGAAACTCAAAAATAATAATACGCTGTTATCAATCTTTGCTGCCTTTATCATTGGCGGCCTGGTGATCACCTTTATGGGGTACAACCCCATCGAAGCCTATTCGAGGCTTCTAACAGGAGCTTTCAAAGGTAAATTAAATCTTGGAACCACTTTACAACTATTTACGCCCCTTTTTTTAACAGCTATTGCCTTTGCAATATCAGCTAAAGTGAATGTATTTAATGTAGGAGTTGAAGGAGAGCTGATTCTAGGAGCTTTGGCAGCTGCATGGGTTGGTTATAGATTTGTAGGCATACCCTCAGTGTTGCATATTACACTGGCACTTTCCTTTGGTATGTTGGTGGGAGCATTGTGGGCATTGATCCCAGGATATTTAAAAGCATATATCGGTGTAAACGAAGTGACGGTAACAATTCTAATGAACTATGTTGCTATCTACCTTGCTTCTTATTTGGTTAGTGGTCCGATGTCAGGAAAAAGCAGCTCACCTCGAACCCCTGAGGTAATGGATAGTGCAAAAATATCTAGACTCTTATCTCCGAGTAGAGCTAATGCAGGAATATTCATTGCAATAGCTGCCTTTATAGCTATATATTATGTTCTTTATAGAACTACCTTTGGTTATAGAATTAGAAGTGTTGGTCTTAACGCTTATTTCTCGGATTATATAGGTATTTCTTCAAAGAAGTTTATGGTAATCGGTATGATGCTAAGCGGTGCCTTTGGAGGACTTGCCGGAGGAATTGAAAGTTTAGGGGTCTATCGTTACTTTTTAGATAGTTTTTCTTATGGGATCGCCTTTGACGGAATGCTGATTTCATTAATATCTAAGAACGATCTAAA
Source organism: Clostridium aceticum (assembly GCF_001042715.1). NCBI lineage: Bacteria > Bacillati > Bacillota > Clostridia > Peptostreptococcales > Natronincolaceae > Andreesenella > Andreesenella acetica. The sequence continues at coordinate 1,458,515 of NZ_CP009687.1, forward strand.
AAAGATTCCTTTTATGGCATTCTTTATTGCAGTATTAAAGTCTGGTTCTCTTGGGTTAGAAAGACAGACAAATATACCAAAATCTTCAATAGATATGATTATTTCAATATTTATCTTTTTAGCAGCTATGGAGGGTTTATTCAATATTTTTAAATTTAAGTCGAAGAACAAAAAAGCAGATGATAATAATCCCATGCAGGAAGTGGAGGGCTAGGCAATGCTAGAGATATTAAAAAACATATTCAATTTAAATGTGGTCAGTGCCACCATTAGAATTTCCACGCCTATTTTATTTGTAGCCCTTGGTGCAGTCATTACACAACAGGCAAATATTTTAAATGTAGGTATTGAGGGAATCATGTTGATGGGTGCCTTTGTGGCGGTTCTAGTCAGCTTCTTTACAGGAAGCTGGGTTTTGGCAATCTTAGCTGCTGTTTTCTGCGGAATTATTCTATCCATCATCCTTGGTGCTGCACATATAAAGTTTAAAGCAGATATATTTGTTGTAGGAATGGCACTAAATATGTTTGCCTTAGCATCTACAAGATTTGCACTAAGAAGAATATTTGGTGTAGCGGGAAGTTTTATTTCTGACAAAATTGTGCCTCTTCCTAGATTTTACTTTCCGTTTTTGGAAAGGTATCCAGTGCTGGACAAGCTTTTTAATCGCTATTCTATGTTTGAGTTTTTAGGAATCTTTGTAGTGATTTTTATGTGGTACATCTTATATAAGACCGTCTGGGGTTTACATACTAGAAGTGTAGGACTTAATGAAAAAGCTGCAGAATCAGCAGGGATTAATGTTGAAAAAAGGAAGTACGAGGTAATTATTTATTCTGGTATATTAGCGGGTTTGGCTGGAGCCCACTTGGCATTAGGGTATTCCACTTTATTTGTTGAAAACATGACAAACGGTAGAGGATTTATGGGTGTAGCTGCCATGTATTTCGGTGGCGCAAATCCAGTGTTGACTTATGTTGGAACGCTACTTTTAGGTTTTTCAGGGGCGGTAGGAAATGTACTGCAGATTTACTCTATACCATCGCAATTTGTACTGATGCTCCCTTATATCATCACTATTGCAGTATTTTCCATTACGCTTTATCGTAGAATATTAAAAGAGAAAAAGGATTCTAGAGTGGAGGGTGCTAAGTGATTGAAAGGCTGAAGGAAACTTTGCAAATAAATAGAGATAAATATATAGGGTGGCTGAAACATTTAATTTCAATTAATACAGAGGTTATTGGTCATGGTATAAAAGGTGGAAGGGAAAAAAATGGACAAGAATATATTGAAGGTCTTCTTAAAAGCTTAGGAGCAGTCATTGAGAGAGATCAACTGGATGAAGAGAGGATTTTAAAAGGCGTAAGCTGCTACCAAGAGGGAAACTTAGGTCATGACTATAGGGATAGGTTCAATGTCTATGGTAGGTTTGATGGAATTGAAGATGGAAATACTTTGTTATTTAATGGACATGTAGATACAATGCCCCCAGGAGATTTACAAGACTGGGATATAAATCCATGGGAACCAGAAATAAAAGATGGACTATTGTATGGTCTGGGAGCCGCAGATATGAAGGCAGGGTTGATGGCCTCCATCGCTGCTTATGATTTAATTAAAGAAGCGGGCATAAACCTTAAAGGTAAGGTTTTGATAAACTCTGTGGTGGATGAAGAAGGGGGAGGTAACGGGACATTAACCTCCATGCTCTATGGTAATCAAGCAGATGGAGCTGTTGTTTGCGAACCTACTGGAAACAAAATCATTATCGCACATATGGGTTTTGTGTTTTTTGACATAAAAACACAAGGTTTAGCAGTTCATTCTGGTAACAAGTGGAGAGGTGTAAGTGCTATTGAAAAGATGATGAAGATAATCAATGGCTTAGATGAACTTGAAGAGGATTGGAAAACCCAATACACCAACCCCTTATTGCCATTACCTAATTTAAACGTCGGGGAAATTCATGGTGGAAGTGCTGGATCAACTGTAGCTAGTTCCTGCAGCATAAAAATATGTGTACACTATTTACCTGAAGTGATGAGTTATGATTCCGTTGTAGAGGAAATTACAGAAAAAATCAATTCAATTTCAGATCAAGATACTTGGTTAAAAGAACATAGACCTACCTGGGAAATTTATCAGGCGGGGGGAGGGTTTCAAATAGCCCAGGAGCATCATTTTGTACAAACAGCTTTAAAGGCTTTTCAGAATATAAGTGAAACCCTAATTGCCGGAAGTCCAGCGGGGAATGATGCAAGACTAATTCATAATATCGGGAAAATTCCTACCATCATCGCAGGTCCCGGTAATCTAGAACAATGTCACGCTGTGAATGAGTATGTCAGCGTTGATATGTATATAAATTATATCTTGAAATATGCAAAATTAATTTTAGATTTTTGTGATTATAAAAACTTTTAAGGGGGAAATGAAAAAATGAGTAAAAAAATATTGATCGCTGGTGAGTCATGGACAATGCATACTATTCATATTAAAGGGTTTGATACTTTTACAACCTCAGCTTATGGTGAAGGGATTGAGTTTATAAGAAACGCCTTTATAAAGGGGGGAGCAGAAGTCGAATTTTTACCAAATCACTATGCTTCAGAAAAATTTCCTATGACACTAGAGGAATTAAGCAAATATGATTTAGTGATTCTCTCAGATATTGGTGCTAATACTTTGTTGTTGCCTAATGACGTCTTTGCAAAGGGTCTAAGAGTGCCTGACAGATTGGAGCTGATTAAAGATTATGTAGCTAATGGCGGTGCCTTTATCATGGTGGGAGGCTATATGTCCTTTACAGGCATTGATGGAAAAGCACGATATGGACAAACGGCCATTCAAGATATTTTACCAATAAAAATGCTGGATATAGACGATCGTGTTGAAAAACCACAGGGAATCTTTCCTGAAGTAGTAAAAGAGCATCCTGTTTTAGCAGGGATACCGAAGGAATGGCCATTTTTCTTAGGATATAATAAAACCATTGAAAAAGAAGAGGCAGAAATACTTGCAACGATTAATGGCGATCCTTTTATAGCTGTCCAGGAATTTGGCAAAGGCAAAACCGCTGTATTTACTTCCGACTGTGCTCCCCATTGGGGACCTGAAGGTTTTGTTAAATGGGAGTACTATGATAAATTCTGGCAAAACCTGCTTGCTTGGCTAACGGCTTAGGCAGTGAATCTATTTTAGCCATAATGAATCCTTTAGCCTAAGAAAATGGAAGAAAATTGATTTGATTCAAATAAATAGAAAATTGTATTGAAATAGGAAAAAATGTTTGATATAATAATAACAAAGTTTGATGTACTATCAATAAAACATAATATTGCTTATATAATTTAAACCATGAAGGTTAAATAATTCTCATGAAGAGAAGGATTGATCTTTTTGGTTTTTATTTTTTGCAAAAAACTAGGTTTTTAGAAAACGTAAAAGGGGGATTATGAAAAACATACATTATTTTAAAGGGTTCATCAAAGTAAAAATTATATAAAGAATTTAAGAAGAATTTAAGAATTATATTACAAAAGATGGGAGAGATAGAATATGTTTAAAAGAATACTGATGATGATAACGATTTTTACACTAGTACTATCTACTAGTTTGTTCACAGGTTGTTCCTCAACAGACGAAACTGTTACATCTCCAGAAGAAGACCTTAAGAAAGAGGAACTTATTTTAGCCATAGGAAGTGAGCCTGATGATGGGTTTGACCCTACCAATGGGTGGGGACGTTATGGTTCTCCTCTTTTCCAAAGCACATTATTTACTAGAAATAAGGATTTTGAAGTAATGAATGACCTGGCTACTGATTATGAAATCAGCGAAGATGGTTTGGTTTGGACCGTTAAGTTAAGGGAAGATGTAAAATTTTCTGATGGGGTGGCTTTAACAGCCAGTGATGTTGTATATACATATGAAAAAACCGCCCAAAGTGGATCGGTTGTTGACCTTAATATCATGGAAAGTGTTGAAGCAGTAGATGAATATACTATTAAGTTTACCCTTCAGCAGCCACAATCCACCTTCATCAATACCTTGGCGACTACAGGAATTGTGCCAAAGCATGCACATGGAGATAATTATGCTGAAAGCCCTGTTGGTTCTGGTCCCTTTAAATTTGTACAGTGGGACAAAGGGCAACAGCTTATTGTAGAAGCAAATCCAGAGTATTATGGAGAAAAACCGTATTTTAAGAAATTAACTTTTCTATTTTTAGGAGAAGATGGAGCTTTTGCTGCTGCTAAGGCAGGGCAAGTAGATATGGCAGCTATACCTTCAGCTTTTTCAAAACAACAGGTACCTAGCATGAAACTGCTTAATCTAAGAAGTGTGGACAATCGTGGTATATTATTTCCTTTTGTACCTTCAGGCGGACAGACTGAAGAAGGATTCCCGATTGGAAACGACGTAACAGCAGATATAGCCATCCGTAAGGCCATCAATGTAGCGGTTGATCGAAAAGCTTTGGTGAATGGTATTTTAGAAGGCTATGGAACACCAGCCTACAGTGTTTGTGATGGTATGCCATGGTGGAATCCTGATACAGTGATTCAAGACAATAATTTAGAAGAAGCGAAGAAAATACTAGTGGATGCTGGATGGCAAGATATCAACGGTGATGGTATTTTAGAAAAAGATTCCCTAAAGGCTGAGTTTACAATGATTTATCCTGCCAGTGATCAAACCCGTCAATCCTTGGCCATAGCAGTAGCTGATATGTTGAAACCTCTTGGTATTAATGCTATAGCTGAGGGTAAGAGTTGGGATGATATTCAAAAAATGATGTATTCCAATGCCATACTCTTTGGTTGGGGGAGCTATGATCCACTAGAAATGTACAATCTTCATAGCAGTGAAACTGCTGGTGAAGGATGGTACAATACAGGTTTCTATAGCAATGCTACTGTTGATGCATATATGGAGAAGGCCCTTAGAGCTATTACTGAAGAAGAAGCTATTGAATATTGGAAAAAGGCACAGTGGGATGGTACAACTGGATTTAGTGCCAAAGGAGACGCCCCTTGGGCATGGCTGGTTAACCTTGATCATTTGTATTTAGTGAGAGAAAATCTCGAGATAGGAAGGCCAAAGATCCAGCCCCATGGACACGGATGGCCAATGACAGACAATATTGTAGAATGGCATTGGAATGAATAGAGAAAAAGGGAGGCTGACAGGAGGATGGAATCTACAAATTTATTGGCATTTGTCGTGAAAAAAGCGTTACGATTAGCTACATTATTAATAGCAATTTCTCTGCTTTCCTTCCTGCTTGTAAGCTACTCTCCTATCGACCCAATTCAAGCATATGTAGGGGCTGATATGATGCGGGTAGGTCCTGAGCAGAGGGCAAAGATAGCGGAATACTGGGGTTTAGATAAGCCACCGATGCAACAATTTATGCGTTGGGGTATGGCTGTAATAAAGGGAGATCTGGGTACCTCAATGATATTTAGACGTCCAGTAGTAACTGTAATCAGAGAACGATTCCTTGCCTCGCTAGCTTTAATGATGATTGCTTGGTTGCTTTCGGGACTGATAGGTTTTGCCTTAGGAATTATTGCAGGGATGAAACAAGGAACTTGGATGGATAAACTGATAAAGTGGTACTGTCTCACTTTGGCTTCTACCCCTACCTTTTGGTTAGGCCTATTATTGCTTATTGTATTTGCAATGGGTCTAGGGTGGTTTCCTATAGGTTTAGGGGTACCAGCAGGGGTTTTGGCAGAAGATGTAACCATGGGCAATAGAATACAACATTTGATTTTACCAGCATTGACATTAAGTATTTTAGGTGTTGCCAATGTAGCCATGCATACACGACAAAAATTGATCGATGTCCTAGCCAGTGATTATATACTATTTGCTCGTGCAAAGGGAGAAAAAGGTTTTTTACTGCTGTGGCGTCATGGGCTAAGGAATATAGCTTTACCGGCTATTACACTACAGTTTACTGCTTTTAGCGAACTATTTGGAGGAGCAGTCCTTGCAGAACAGGTTTTTTCCTATCCAGGTCTTGGACAAACCACTGTGCAAGCAGGATTAAGGGGAGATGTGCCCTTACTTCTAGGTATTGTGTTGTTTAGTGCGTTGTTTGTATTTACAGGCAACTTAATAGCAGACTTGATTTATCGTATTGTTGATCCAAGAGTTAGAGAAGGAGGTTCCCTATGAAGAATGCAGAGACTATTGTGGTTAAAGAAGCTCCTTTTATCTCTCTACCAAAATTTAATAGAAGACAGCGTACCATCATCTCTACAGTATTTGCAGCTATACTCCTAATAGCTATTGTAACAGGAGGGTTGCTTATTCCTAGTGAAAGTATTGTTACGAATCTTGAAATTAGAAACCTATCTCCTTCACTAAGGCATCCCTTTGGCACGGATTGGCTAGGTCGAGATATGTTTGCCCGTACCTTAAAAGGGCTCACCTTAAGTTTAGGTGTTGGTATGCTTGCCTCTGTTGTCAGTGTATTGATAGCATTAGTTCTAGGGATGTTGGCTGCTACTATGGGAAAAACTGTTGATGGAATGATCTCTTGGTTGGTGGACTTATTCCTTAGTGTACCACATCTTGTAGCTTTGATTCTCATTGCCTTTACATTGGGTGGGGGTATAAAAGGCGTGGTGGTAGGTGTGGCATTAACCCACTGGCCTAGCCTTTCAAGGGTGATTCGTGCAGAAGTAATGCAACTTCGTTCTGCAGAATTTGTAGGGGTTTCACGACAATTTGGAAAATCTTCTTGGTGGATAGCTATAAGACATATCCTACCTCATTTAATCCCACAATTTTTTGTAGGCTTGGTACTGCTATTTCCCCATGCTGTTTTGCATGAGGCAGCTATTACCTTTTTAGGCTTTGGTTTATCTCCTCATCAGCCTGCAATCGGTATTATTTTATCGGAATCTATGCGTTATCTATCTACAGGGATGTGGTGGTTAGCTTTTTTTCCCGGATTGTCCCTATTGATTATGGTAAGGGCCTTTGATGTTCTTGGTGATAATCTGCACATGCTTATTGACCCTCATAGAGGACATGAATAAAGTATCGACAAACAGTATTAAAAATAGGGAAGGAGATTAGGATCATGTCTTTAGCATCGGAGCTTAATAAAAAGCAAAAAACCTTAAAGATACCTAAACAACAAAAAGTTGAAAAGATTCCGAAGTCACTAACGGTTCCCCAAGAAATGCAGCCCATCTTAAAAGTAGAGAATCTTGGTATATCTTTTACGCAATACACAAAAGGATTAAAACAGAAAAATCTTGACGTCATCACTAGTCTGGACTTGACGATTTTTCCAGGTGAAATATTGGCGGTGGTGGGATCAAGTGGATCTGGTAAAAGTTTGCTTGCCCATGGGATTTTAGGTATTCTTCCCAACAATGCTGCTGTAACCGGTACTATTACTTATAAAGGACAAGAGCTAACATCTAAGCTTCAACAAAGATTACGGGGGCAAGAGATTGCACTTGTACCCCAATCGGTAAATTATCTTGATCCTCTTATGCGGGTGGGAAAGCAAGTTCGGACAGCTGTGAGAAAGGGAGGAGCTACTAAAACACAGCGAGAAGTTTTTGCTAGATATCATCTACAACCCCAAGTGGAAAAATTTTTTCCCTTTCAACTATCAGGAGGCATGGCACGGCGGGTATTAGTATCTACAGCGGTGGTAAGTGGAGCAGAACTAATTATTGCCGATGAACCAACCCCAGGATTGGATGAAGGGGTGATCAAAGAAGCTCTTAGTTGTTTTCGTGAACTAGCAGATAAAGGAGCCTCTATTATGCTAATCACCCACGATATTGAAACAGCTCTTAAAATTGCAGATCGGATTGCAGTATTTTATGCAGGCACCACTGTTGAAGTGGCATCAGCAAAGGATTTTACCGAAAAGGGTGGAGCACTTCGCCATCCTTATAGCAAAGCCCTATGGAGGGCATTGCCTCAAAATGATTTTGAACCTATTCCTGGATTCCAGCCCCTACCCAGTGCTTTACCATCTGGTTGTTTGTTTGAGCCACGTTGTCATATGGCTACCCCTCAGTGTGCCCAAGGGCGACCAGAGACGCGTATATTAAGAAATGGAATGGTGAGGTGTATTCATGCTACTTGAAGGAAAAAATATAGGGTTTCGTTATGGCAAAGGTCCGTGGGTATTACGAAACGTTGATATTACGATAGAATCCGGTGAAATTGTAGGAATTATGGCCCCTAGTGGCTACGGAAAAACTACACTGGGGCGAATATTGGCTGGTTATGAGAAACCCCAAGAAGGCAGTGTAAGGCTAAATGGTGCCCCACTGCCTAAAAAAGGAGAATACAATCCTGTTCAATTGGTATTCCAACACCCTGAGAAGGCGGTGAATGGTCGATGGCACATGGTGAATACCGTCAATGAAGGTTGGGAACCTCATGAAGAAATTCTTACAGCCCTTGGGATAGAAAAGGCATGGTTAAAACGTTGGCCCAATGAACTGTCAGGTGGTGAACTACAAAGGTTTTGCGTGGCAAGGGCTTTAGGTTCCAAGACACAATTTCTTGTTGCCGATGAGATGACTACCATGTTGGATGCTATTACCCAGGCACAGATATGGCATGTAGTCCTTGATGTGGCGAAGAAGCAAAATATAGGGGTCTTAGTAGTAAGTCATGAAAAAAATCTTATGAAACGCCTATGCCATAGAGTAATTGATTTAGCCAGACATCAGGAAACTTCTAAAGATACATTAGAGAATTGTTGTCTTTAGATGAACTGGTTGCAGTAAGCTGAAACTTCAAGGAATCAGGTGAGGTGCTTTGCACCTTAAAAATAAGAGTACCTCCTTTTGTTTATAAACAAAGGGAGGTACTCTTATTTTTAAAGAAGCTTTTGTACTTCCGCCAGTGCTTGGTCATAGTTTGGATGATTGGTGACTTCTGGAACATACTCTATGTAACGTACAGTATTGTCTTTGTCTATCACCACCACACCTCTAGATAACAGCCTTAACTCATCAATGAGAAAGCCGTAGTTGATACCAAAAGAGGCTTCTTTATGATCAGACAATGCTTCAAGTTGATCGATATTTTTAGCTGCACAATAACGACTAAGGGCAAAAGGTAGGTCCATACTTATTGTGACGATAGCTACATCCTTAAGCTTTGCTGCTTCTTCATTGAAATGTAAAGTCTGTAGGTCACAAACACCTGTATCAATGGAAGGCACAACACTAATCAATTTTACTTTACTACCCATATCCTTTAATGTATAGGCTTTTAAGTTCTGTGTGAGGGCAGAAAAATCAGGTGCTTTATCACCAACCTTGACTTCTTGCCCTACGAGGGTCATAGGATTTCCTTGCATTGTAATAACACCGGTTCTTTTTGTCATAGATATTCCTCACTTTCTTTTTATATAAATTTGGTTGTTAAACCCTTTCGGGTAAGGTTTTTTTATAATATACCCTTTTTAAACTATTTTCCCCATGTTTTTAAAATTAAACAATCTTTATAAATATAGACAAATTTTATTTCGTATTATTTTATAGATAGCCAACTGAAGTAACTGGACTTGTGCAATTTTTCCAGCTATTTTGATTTTCACTTCTACATTAAATAATTGCACAACTCAAGTAAAGTAAGTTATTTTAAACCAACAATCCTACTTTAAATTAGTCTTAATAAATAGCAGGCATAATGAGATACAAGAGAGAATAATATTTTATCTGGATTATTGTGAGTAAATGAAAGCAGAAAAATAGGGTATATATTGATAAAAGGGGTGAAGGGAATGACGAGAACAACAAAGGTTTCCTCCGTTGCAAACAGAAGAATACATAATCTTTATGTAGACAGAGTACGCAGTGTAAGCAGGACAGAAGAAACAGAAGCAGTGGAGCCTGTAGGCAAAGTAAAAAATCAAACCGCTTTTCCATCCGCCAATTATTTAATGGTGTCAGATGCTTTTTATGAAAATTTAGAAGAATTGAAGAAAGAATATAAGAAATTTTATCATGATCATAGAAAACTTGAAGAAGCGATAAAGGAGTTAAATTATCATGATGATCAGTTCCTAGATCATATGAAAAACCTTATAGAAAAGTACAATAGTGCTATGAATTCTTTGAAAACCCTAGATAAAGCCCTAGGAACAAATCGTATGAGGGAGATTGAAGAGATCCTAGAGGCCTTTGAAGATGCCTTAAGGGATATTGGCATTACCTTAAATGAAGAAAAAGAAATGAACATGGAAGAGGATATCTTTGTTAAAAAAATTGGAGACTACTCTAATACCTTAACATTTTTATTTGAACCAGTTAAAGGGATGGTAATAAGACTGTATAAAGCCTTTAAAAACATAAAACTACCCTCAAAGAATCCAGTCAACAAGCAATATGATGGTTTTATAGACGGAGATGTTTCAGGAATGTTGATGAATGAAAAATCCTAAAAATTCATAAAGTAAAGATAAAATACAAGCCTTATTAAGTGATGTTCACTCTTGAACGTACTTTATTATAAATATTGATTTCATTTTCTGTGTTTTTGTGTTACAATATATAAAAATAAAATGTGAAAACACAGGATTTTCAGTGACTACACTAGGAGGTATAAGATGGTTAAAAGAATTTGTGTTGAGAAAAAGTTCGGATTTAACGTTGAAGCAGAAAGTTTGAAAAAAGATCTTATGAATACTTTAAACCTAAAAACATTAGAAAATGTTAGAATTATCAATATATATGATCTGGAAGATGTAAATAAAAAGAGGCTGGAAGATATTAAGGGACTTGTTTTGTCTGAACCAAATGTTGATATGGTAACAGAGGATACTGTGGCTATTTCAGATGGAGAGCAAGCCTTTAGAATTCAGCTATTGCCTGGGCAATACGACCAACGGGCAGATTCAGCCGGACAATGTATAGAAATTATTACATTAGAGGATGCACCTACCATTGTTTCTTCTAAAATGATTGTATTAAAGGGTGTTCTTGATACTAAAGAGATGAACCGTATTAAAAACTATCTTATTAATCCTGTAGAATCAAGGGAAGTTTCCTTGGATATACCTACTACATTAAAAATCAATTATGCTACCCCAGATACTGTTGAAACAGTAGAGGGATTTATAGAACTGGATAGTCAAGGAATAACATTGTATAAAGAAAAAATGGGTTTTGCTATGACTGCTGAAGACCTTGCCTTTGTCAGAGAGTACTTTAAAAATGAAGAAAGAAGAAATCCTACCATCACAGAATTAAAGGTTATCGACACCTATTGGTCAGATCATTGCCGTCATACTACGTTTTTAACAGCGGTGAAGGAAGTAAACATTGAAGATCAACCTATGAATCAACCAATAAAAGATGCTTATGCAGCTTATCTAGCTGATAGAGATTTTGTTTATGAAGGTAAAGATCGTAGAGATTGTTTAATGGATATTGCTACCATCAACATGAAGAGTTTAAGAAAAAAAGGTGAACTTGAAGACCTAGATGTGTCTGAAGAAATCAATGCTTGCAGTATTGAAATTCCTGTAGATATCGATGGAAAGACTGAACCTTGGCTTTTGATGTTTAAAAATGAAACCCACAACCATCCTACTGAGATTGAACCCTTTGGTGGTGCTGCTACTTGTTTAGGTGGTGCTATTAGGGATCCCTTATCGGGAAGAAGTTATGTTTATCATAGTATGCGTGTAACAGGAGCCGCAGACCCTACAGTGCCTTTGGCAGATACCATAGAAGGAAAGCTGCCACAAAAAGTAATTACGCAGCAAGCCGCTGCAGGCTTTAGTTCTTATGGTAATCAAATAGGACTAGCTACAGGCATGGTTTCAGAGGTTTACGATCCAGACTTTGTTGCTAAACGTATGGAGGTAGGAGCAGTGGTAGGAGCGGCTCCAAAAGAAAATGTGGTCAGAGAACGTCCAACTGCTGGAGACATTATTTTGCTAGTAGGGGGGAGAACTGGTAGAGATGGTATTGGAGGAGCAACCGGATCTTCGAAGGAACATGATGAAGAGAGTTTGACCAGTTGTGGTGCAGAAGTTCAAAAAGGTAACCCACCTGTGGAAAGAAAGATTCAAAGGTTATTTAGAATACCAGCACTATCTAAAATGATTAAAAGATGCAATGATTTTGGAGCAGGGGGTGTTTCTGTAGCTATTGGAGAGTTGGCGGATAGTTTAGAGATTAACCTAGATGCAGTTAAGAAAAAGTATGAAGGTTTAGATGGAACAGAAATTGCTATATCAGAGTCTCAAGAAAGAATGGCAGTAGTGATCGCACCAGAAGATGTAGAAGCTTTCAAAAGCTATTGTCATGAAGAAAACCTAGAGGTGACACATGTAGCCGATGTTACTGATACTGGCAGGCTGATCATGAAGTGGCAGGGAAAAGAAATTCTTAATCTTTCTAGAGTCTTTTTAGATACCAATGGCGTTCAAGGTGAGACGAGCGTCCATATTGAAGCACCGAAACAGCGAACCTACTTTAATAGTAATAAGTCGGAGGTATCGGTAAAACAACAGTGGCTGGACACCTTAAATGATTTAAATGTTTGTTCTCAAAAGGGATTGGTGGAAAGATTTGATAACACCATTGGCAGCGGCACGGTTTTAATGCCCTTTGGAGGGATGCACTACAGTACACCTATCCAAGCGATGGTAGCTAAGATACCTGTTTTAAAGGGAGAAACCAAGACAGGTTCTATGATGAGCTATGGTTATGATCCTCAGTTGGCAAAATGGTCTCCTTTCCATGGAGCCTTATATGCCGTAGTAGATGCTATAGCAAAAATCTTGGCAACAGGTGGTGATTATCAAAGGGTTAGACTATCTCTTCAAGAATATTTTGAAAAGCTTGGTGATATACCTGAGAAGTGGGGCAAACCCTATAGTGCATTGTTAGGGGCCAGCTATGCACAAACAAAATTTAAAGTAGCGGCTATTGGCGGTAAAGATTCTATGTCAGGGACATTTAAAGATATTCATGTTCCTCCAACCCTTATTGCATTTGCTGTAACGCCGGTGGATGTAAGACGGGTAATTACCCCTGAATTAAAACGAACTGATTCTACTTTGGTACAATTTTATGCTAAAAGAGATGCCTACGAAATGGTGGACTTTGATCATCTATTGGTAGGGTACAATCATATTTATAACTACGTGAAAGAAGGAAGGATTTTATCAAGCTATGCGATAGGTAAAGGCGGAATATGTGCTGCCATAAGTAAGATGGCCTTCGGAAATGGTATTGGTGTGAGAATTGAAAACTCAGTGGATGTTTTTGAGGAAGCATATGGCAGTATTCTGCTGGAAGTAACAGAGGAAGTAGCTCAACAGCTTATAGCACAGGAAGGATTCATGATTGTTGGAGAGACAAAAGAAGAAAATTCCTTTGAAGTAAAAGATGCTGTTATATCTATATCAGAAGCTCTTGCTTCTTGGGAATCTAGACTAGAATCCATCTTCCCAACAGTTCATCAGGATGAAGGAACAGCAAAAGTAATTGCTTATTATGACCGTGAGGTCAAACGTCCTAGTATTAAAGTGGCAAAACCACGGGTCTTTATACCTGCTTTTCCAGGTACCAACTGTGAGGTGGATACCTATATGGCTTTTGAAAAAGCTGGAGCAGTTGTAGAAACAATGGTCTTCAAAAACTTAAATCAAAGTGACGTTGTTGCTTCCCTTGAAGAAATGGTTGAAAAGATTAAAAGAGCACAGATAGTAGCCTTACCGGGAGGCTTTAGTGCTGGAGATGAACCAGAGGGTTCAGGGAAGTTTATCGCATCTGTCTTAAGAAATCCTAAGGTAGCAGAAGAAGTGATGAAGCTTCTTAATGAAAGAGATGGCTTAATGTTGGGGATCTGCAACGGCTTTCAAGCTCTTATTAAGTTAGGTCTGCTGCCTTATGGAGAAATAAGAGATCTGCAGGAGGATTCACCAACCTTAACCTTTAATAAAATTAATCGTCACGTATCACGCATGGCCAGTGTGAAAGTAGCCTCTGTAAAATCACCTTGGCTTGCAAATGAAGAAGTTGGTAATATGTATGAAACAGCTTTTTCTCATGGTGAGGGACGTTTCTATGCAAGTACTGAAGTAGTACAACAGTTGATTGAAGAGGGACAAGTTGCTACACAGTATGTAGACAAAGAGGGTCTGCCTACCTATGATGGCAAGTATAATATCAATGGATCGGTAGAAGCCATAGAAGGAATTACTTCTCCAGACGGCAGGATTTTTGGTAAGATGGGCCATGTGGAACGGGTAGGAAATCATGTGCATAAAAATGTTTATGGTAAAAAAGATTTTAAAATATTCCAAGCGGGTGTAAACTATTTTAGATAATGAAGCAATCAAAAGCGAGCATGCTAAGTGTGCTCGCTTTTGATTGTTAAAAATAGCGGAGTCATGAAAATCTTTAAATTCAGGGCTAATAGAAGCTATTATCAAAATATTAAAAAAACAATTAAAACAATCAAAAATAATCATTTGACACAAGGAGTTAGCAATGATATAATCAAAACAAATCAAAAACAATCAAAATAAATCATAATCAATTATAAAACATAAATCAAAGTATAGAATATTCCTCAAAATACCTTTTATGGAGGGAGATAAATGTTTGCAGAGGAACGAAAGACGAGAATCTTGGAAATAGTAAACGAAAATGATCGCATTGAGGTAAGTGATTTAACACAGCAGTTACAGGTATCGGAATCTACCATCAGAAGAGACTTACAGGATTTAGAGCAAGCTGGATTGTTGAAAAGAACCCATGGTGGAGCAGTTAAGCTAGAAAATACAAGCTTTGAACCTACAATGGATGAAAAGGAGCTTGTAAATATAGAAGAGAAGATGGAAATTGGCAAGAGGGCAGCAGCCTTTATCCTAGATAATGATACAGTTATTTTAGATGCAGGTACCACTACACTTCAAATTGCTAAGAATATAGAAGCTAAAAATGTCACTGTGTTGACAAACTCAATATTAATAGCATTAGCTTTATCTAAAAATAAAGATATTAAGGTAGTTGTAACAGGGGGCTATATACGGGGGGAAATCCTTTCCATTGTAGGACCCATCACAGATAAAATTATACAAAGTTTTCGGGTGGATAAAGCCTTTGTTGGTACCAATGGCATTACCATCGAAGACGGATGCACAACACCCAATATAGATGAAGCTCATACCAAGAATATGATGATTCAGTCAGCAAAAGAGGCATATATTGTAGCAGATCACAGTAAGTTTGGCAAAATATCTTTTGCAAGAATTGCCGACATAGATGAAATCCATGGCATTATTACAGATAAGAGCATAGATGAAGCTATCATAGAAAAATATAAGTCTAACAACATACAGCTTATCTACGGTTAAGGAGGCAAACATGATTACAACTGTAACATTAAATCCAGCAGTTGATAAAACTATAGAAATTCATGGTTTCAAACCCGGTGCTGTCAATAGAATAGCAGGTACTAGAATAGAGGCAGGTGGGAAGGGAATCAATGTGTCGAAGGTGTTGAAATCTTTAGGGGCAGACACATTAAGCACTGGATTTGTAGGTGGAGAAAATGGAAAGTGGATTAACCAGTGCTTAAAGAATGAGGGAATAGAAACAGACTTTGTATGGATTGATCAAGAAACTAGAACCAATATAAAAATTGTAGATACTAAAACAAGTATCATAACCGATATCAATGATAGAGGAAAACCTATAGAAGCAGTATATTTAGAGGACTTATACGGCCAAGTAGAAAAATGGGCTGAAAAAAGCGAAGTAATGGTTTTTGCTGGAAGTATTCCTGATGGGTTAACAAATACCATTTATACAGACTTAATTGAAGTCGCCAGAAGGAAAGGATGTAAAACAATACTAGATGCAGAAGGGGAGCAATTGCTACAAGGAATTGGTGCCAAGCCTTATATGATCAAGCCAAACATTGATGAATTAGAAAATGCACTAAAAGTTAAAATAAATAATGAAGATGATCTTATAACTTATTGTAAAGATTTTATTCAAAAGGGTATTCACATTGTTGTAGTATCCATGGGGGAAGAAGGTGCATTGTTAGTCAGCAACAAACATGTACTAAGGGCAGAAAAAGTTTCGGTAGAAGTAAAGAGTACAGTAGGAGCAGGAGACTCAATGGTGGCGGCCTTTGCTTATGGCATGATGAAGGACTATTCACTAGAAGAAACCTTCAAGCTGGCGGTAGCAGCGGCAACCTTAAGTGTTAAGAAGGGAACTACACTGCATCAGATCCATGAAATAGAAGGATTTAAAGAAAAAGTAAGGATGAGAAAATTAAAATAATAAGGAGGTTTACTATGGAAATCAAAGATGTACTTGATACAAAGTTAATGATTTTAGACATAAAGTCACAAAGCAAAAAAGAGGTAGTAAAAGAATTAATTAAACCACTGGTTAAGGAAGGAATTGTAAAGAATCAAGACAGCTTTTTTGAAACAATCATGCACAGGGAAACTCTATCAACAACAGGTATAGGCATGGGAATTGCCATACCTCATGGAAAGTCAGACATGGTGACAAGGCCATCAATTGTTTTTGGAAAGTCAAAAGAAGGTGTAGACTATGAAGCTTTGGATGGTGAGCCAAGTTACATTTTTTTTCTCAT
The DNA here is from genome assembly GCF_001042715.1 of Clostridium aceticum. Taxonomy (NCBI): domain Bacteria; kingdom Bacillati; phylum Bacillota; class Clostridia; order Peptostreptococcales; family Natronincolaceae; genus Andreesenella; species Andreesenella acetica. The sequence goes on from NZ_CP009687.1 coordinate 1,475,162, forward strand.
TGCTGTTCCAGAGGGATCAGATAATGAGCATTTAAAAGTATTGAGCCAGCTATCAAGAAAGCTAATGCATGAAGAAACGCGCACTAAATTGATGCAAGCAACAAGTGAAGAAGAAGTGATAAGAGTATTTGATTGATTACTTATTATAAAAAGGGGGATTTATTATGAAATTAGTGGCAATAACTTCTTGTCCTACAGGGATCGCTCATACCTACATGGCAGCAGAATCTTTAGAAAAAACTGCTAAAGAAAAGGGAATTGACATAAAGGTTGAAACCCAAGGCTCTGTTGGTGTGGAGAATGAACTAACCTTAGAAGACATTCAAAAAGCTCATGCAGTAATTATTGCAGCTGGGACAACGGTTTCAAGAGAGCGATTTGAAGGAAAACCTATTCTAGAGGTTGCAGTTTCTGAAGCAATAAAAAATCCAGGAAATATCATTGATCAAGCACTGAAATTAGAGGCTGGAAAACAAAATTTATCGAAACAAGTGGAAGAAATTAAAAAGCAGAGAAGTGAGGAGCGAAGTGGCCCTTATAAACACTTAATGGCAGGGGTATCTTTTATGCTGCCTTTGGTGGTAGCAGGTGGATTAGCCATTGCTCTATCTTTTATATTTGGTATAGAAGCCTTTCAACAAGAAGGAACTTTAGCTGCTGCACTGATGCAGATTGGTGGAGGAGCCGCATTTGCCTTAATGGTACCAGTTCTTGCTGGATATATTGCCTATTCTATTGCAGAAAGGCCTGGATTGGCACCTGGTTTAATTGGTGGAATGATTGCTTCACAAACAGGAGCAGGATTTTTAGGCGGAATTATTGCAGGTTTTATTGCAGGTTATACAGCTGATTTTTTAAAGAGGACAATTAAATTACCTAGAACCTTTGAAGGTTTAAAACCAGTGCTGATTTTACCTTTGATATCTTCGTTAGTTGTAGGTCTTCTAATGATTTATGTGATTGGAGCACCAGTAAAAGGCATCATGGATGCTATGACAGCATGGCTTCAAAGCTTAACCGGTACAAATGCTTTACTATTGGGAACGATATTAGGTGCAATGATGGCTTTTGATATGGGAGGGCCTGTGAATAAAGCAGCATATACCTTTGCGGTGGGTCTTTTAGGTGCCAATGTTTTTGAACCGCAGGCAGCGGTAATGGCGGCTGGAATGACACCTCCTCTAGGTTTGGCTTTAGCAACAGTGTTATTTAAGAATAAGTTTACAAAGGCTGAAGTGGAGGCAGGTAAAGCAGCTTGGGTATTGGGAATTTCCTTTATTACTGAGGGAGCTATCCCCTTTGCAGCAGCAGACCCATTTAGAGTGATACCTTCTATTATGGCGGGTTCAGCAGTAGCAGGGGCTCTGTCTATGACATTGGGGGCAACATTAAGAGCACCTCATGGAGGAATTTTTGTATTACCCATACCAAACGCTGTAGGAAACTTATTTGGATATATGGTGGCAATTGCAATAGGTACTATAGTGACGGCATTTTTAGTAGGCTTTCTCAAGAAAAAAGTTAATGAGGTATAGAAAATTTTATAAAAATAGAATAGAAGGCTTTTCTATTCTATTTTTATCCCATATGAGATGATAGGGTGGATCAATTAGAAAGAGGGGAAAAAATGATTATAAAAAATATAACGGTTAAAAATGCTTCAGGAATACATGCAAGACCAGCTACATTGATTGTTAAAGAAGTATCTAAATTTCAAAGCGATATCACCTTTATTAAAGGCGAACATGAGGTAAATGCAAAAAGTATTATGGGACTTATGGCTATGGCTGCAAAACAAGGAGAAGAAATAGAAATCAAAGTTGAAGGACCAGATGAAAAAGAAGCATTGACAGCAATCATAAATTTATTTGAATCTAACTTTAGCGAAGAGTAGGAGTTGAAAATATGTTTAAGGGAATTGGTGCTTCTTCAGGAATTGCCGTAGGAAAAGCTCTAGTTTTAGAAAAAGATGAGGTGGTGATTCAGTCTGTTGTTATAGATAATATTGAAGAGGAGAAAAGTAAATTTCAGAGGGCTTTAAACCTATCAAAACAACAAATTGAGTCTATTAAAAATAAATCTAAGGATGAACAAAAAACTATTTTAGATGCTCACATTATGATTTTGGAGGACCCTGAGTTTATTAGCAGTGTAGAAGAGAAAATTTCATCAAAAAAATTGAATGTGGAAGCTGCTTTAGAGGATGCGCTAAAAACCTTTATCTCTATTTTTGAATCAATGGAAGATGAATATATGAGGGAAAGGGCTGCTGATATTCGAGATGTGGGACAAAGAGTAATGACAAATCTTCTTGGAAAAGAAATGCTAAACTTAGCAGAATTAACGGAGCCAGTGATCATTGTGGCTTACGATATTACCCCTTCTGATACTGCACAAATGGACAATAGTAAAGTGTTAGGTTTTATTACGGATATTGGAGGCAGGACCTCTCATAGTGCTATTATGGCAAGATCCATGGAAATTCCTGCTGTAGTAGGGTTAGGAAATATAACAAAAGAAGTGAAAACAGGCGATTTTATTGTATTTGATGGTAATGAAGGAACTGTGATGATTAATCCAGAAGAATCGGTAATTACAGCCTATGAAAAATCCAAAGAAAAACAAATCTTTGAGAAGAGAGAATTAATGAAGCTGGTAAATACGCCCACTGTTTCTAAGGATGAAAAAACAGTAGAATTAGGAGCAAATATAGGAGGGCAAAAGGATGCTGAAAAAGCCAGTGAAAATGGTGCAGAGGGTATTGGCTTGTATCGTACAGAATTTTTGTATATGGATAGAAAGGCTCTGCCGACAGAAGAAGAACAGTTTGCAGCATATAAAAAAGCACTAGAAATTATGGGGAAAAGGCCAGTCATTATTAGAACACTGGATATTGGTGGGGATAAAGAACTACCCTACATGAACCTGCCCAAGGAGATGAATCCCTTCTTAGGATATCGAGCTATTAGAATATGTCTAAAGGAAAAAGAGATCTTCAGAACCCAGCTAAGGGCATTGCTTAGAGCAAGTGTGTATGGTAATCTGAAAATTATGTATCCAATGATTTCTTCTATTGAGGAGATTAGACAAGCCAATAAAATACTAGAAGAAGTAAAAAGTGAACTAGAGAAGGAAGGTATAAGGTATTCATCAGATATTGAAGTAGGTATTATGATTGAAATTCCAGCCGCTGCGATTATTTCTGACCTATTAGCGAAGGAGGTAGATTTCTTTAGTATAGGGACCAATGATTTGATTCAATACACAACTGCTGTAGACCGAATGAATGAAAATGTTTCCTACCTATACAACCCCTTCAATCCTGCTGTCTTGAGACTGATAAAGCTCATCATTGATAACGGTCATAAGGCAGGTATATGGGTTGGAATGTGTGGCGAAGCGGCAGGAGACAAACGTCTAATTCCAATACTGCTAGGGATGGGGCTTGATGAATTTAGTATGAGTGCAGGATCGATTCTTTCAGCAAGAAGACAAATACAAAACTTATCTTATAGTAAGATGAGGCAAGTAGTAGATAAAGTATTAGCAATGAGTACTGCTGAAGCCATAGAAGAATTTATAGGACAATATATATAAAAAATAGAAATGAGTAGAGTTTGGCTGCTGGAGGGTATCCCTAAAAGCCAAGCTCTACTCATTTCTATTTTGTAAAAATCTCCTTGCAAAAGTATCTTGAATAAAATAAAATTCTAGGTGAAGTATAGAAAATAGTTAAAATGAGGTGAAAAGATGAGTGTAATTTTAGTTATAGAAGATGAAGAACCTATCCGAGAACTGATTAAGTTGAACCTATCTATGGTAGGTTATGAAATACTAGAAGCTTGTGATGGAGAAGAGGGTCTTAAATGTATCAACAATGAAAAGGTAGATCTAGTGCTCTTAGATATTATGCTTCCTAAGCAAGATGGTTATGAGCTTTTACCTATCCTTTTAAAGAAAAATATCCCTACTATTATGTTGACGGCAAAAGATCGACTGAAGGATAAGGTTAAGGGTTTGGATATGGGTGCAGACGATTACGTCACAAAACCCTTTGAAGCTGTGGAGTTGTTGGCCAGGATTAAGTCTGTTTTAAGAAGAACTGGGAAAGAAAAAACAGAGATTGTAATGGATGATATCGAAATCTGTTTAGAGCAATGGAAGGTTTTAAAGGGAGGACAGGAGGTAGATTTGACTTATAAAGAGTTTGATTTACTACGTTTATTGATTGAAAATAAAGGGAATGTTATGTCTCGGGAAAGATTGTTGGAGCTGGTTTGGGGGTATGAATTTGAAGGCAACACCAGAACGGTAGATATGCATATACAGCGACTTAGAAATAAGTTGGGTACAGATAAGATCAAAACCATTTACAAAGTTGGTTATCGGATGGAGGATTAGAAGATGAAATTTAGTTGGAAAATTTTCCTCCTCTGTATGGGGATTTATGTAGCTTCTTTAACGGTAACCGGCATGGTGGTTACAGAAAATACATACAGAAGCTTATTAAAAAAAGAAGTTGAACGAAGTTTAGAAGAAGAAAGCAATCTCCATTCTACATTGGCTTTATATCTACTAAATAATCAAAGAATTGCTTTAGAAAAAATTGAATTAAAAAATTATAGCAAGAGTATGGTTGATATGATTAAGACAGATAGAAATTATCTAGAAATCTTTGACGAAAAATTGAGTCTTTTGGCTACAAATGCTCCAAGAGCTTGGTTTTTTTCTCGTGAGGAGCTAGATATAGCTTTAAAGGGTCAGAAAAACTTTGTTTTAAGAAGGGATGAGGAAGGACTTTATTTGTTTGTTTCAAATGTTTTAGAAATTGATGATGAAAAAATTGTCTTATCTCTTATAAAAGATATTACTTATTTAGATCATCATAGAAGAGAACAGTATTTGCTTTTTATAAGAACGGGATTAATAGGCTTAGCTTTTGTGGCATTGATTACATGGGCTTTAAGTACATTTCTTCTAAAGCCTTTTAGAGAATTAAATTCCACCGCTAAAAATATTGCATCAGGAAACTATCATGTGAGGGCAAAGGTTAATAGAAAAGATGAGGTAGGGCTTTTGGCAGAACAGCTTAATATTATGGCAGATAAGATTGAACAGAAAATGAATCAACTAAAGGCGGAAGGACAGCGGCAGCAGCGTTTTATCGATAATCTTACCCATGAACTTCGAACCCCTCTTACATCTATCATTGGTTATGCTGAGTATTTACTAAAGGCAAAGTACAATCCAGAGGTCTTCAAAAAGAGTCTAACCTATATTTATTCAGAAGGAAATCGAATGTCAAAAGTAGCTAAAACTTTAATGGATATGATTTTGATCCGTGAAAATCCCTTGCAACTGAATAAAGAAAAACTTAAGCCATTGTTGGTGCAAATACAACGTATTATGGAAGTAAAGGCAGAAAAAGAAGGGGTACTACTAGAAATCAAAGGAGAAGAAGCAGAAGTTCTGCTGGATAAGGACTTATTTAAGATAGTTATCACCAATCTAGTAGATAATGCGATAAATGCCAGTGCCCCAGGACAAAAGGTAACAATTGGTGTAGAGAAGGTATCGGGGGAAATACGTGTTTTTGTGGCAGATGAAGGAAAAGGTATGGAGGAGTGGGAAACAAAGAAGGTAATAGAACCATTTTATCGTGTAGATAAAGCAAGGTCTAGAAAAGAAGGGGGTGTAGGCTTAGGTTTAGCTATTTGCTATCAAATCATTGAGGAGCATGGTGCTGGACTGGATATAGAAAGTACTGTGGGCATAGGAACAAAAATAAAAATTATTTTTCCTGATAAATGTTACAAAAATTTTACAAATCAGAGTCAAGTTGGATAAAACTCCCTGCTATAATAACTCTTGTAGAATAAAAAGAGAGGGAGGATGTTATACATGAAAAAAATATTAGCAATCTTATTAGCTCTTATGCTTGGACTAACTATGTTAGTTGGTTGTACTAAAAGTGAGGAGCCAGCAGATCAAAATGAGCCAGCTGTAGAGGAAGAAGTTGAATTAGAGGAAGAAGTAGATGCTGAAGTAGATGCAGAAGATGCAGAAGCTGAAGAAGATGCAGAAGCTGAAGAAACAGATGTAGAAGAAGTTGAAGAAACAGATGTAGAAACAGACGAAGAAGCTGAAGAAAACTAATAAGATCAATTAAGATCAATGAAGAAGAGATCTCTTTTAAAAGAGGTCTCTTTTCTTTATTCCTTAAAAAATGTATAATAAGGGAGAAACCAGTGGAAGGAAGGGTAGAATGAAAAGAATCGTTTTTGTGCTTTTTTTTATCTTTATTTTAGTAGGTTGTACACAACAGGAAATCAAAGAAGGACAAGTTTATGTCATGAAGGATAATAACCACCCTGAAGAACAGCTGGGTGATATGGTAAATATTGAGGGAAGAATTCCTTTTCAAAAGTATGTTAACGAAAGTTTGATAGATCAATATGACTCAGGTCGAATACTATTAACTATTTCTCCAAATGGAAAAGAAATTTATTTTATGGAGAGAGTTGAAACAGATAACTTATTACAGGTAATTAAAGGAGAGACAAGAGAAGAAGTTATCATTGTTAAGGAAGATATAAACAGTAAGGAACAGCAGGTAATCGTAGAAAACATTCCTTTTATTTCTAAGATAGTGTGGAACAGTGAGGGGAGTATGGTGGCTTTTGGTGGCGGAGGTAGGTTAACGATTTATGATGTGAAGAACAACTCTGTTGTTGTGGAAGAAAAACTGGCACAAGATAAAATTACCAATTTTTTTTGGTCCCCTACCGATGAAAATAAACTCTATTCCGAACAGCTTGATTTAGCCAACGCTAGCATTTATTACTTAGACTCCCAAAAAAAAGTGGAGGCTTATGAAACAAGGGAAGAGACCTACTATAAGGGAAAGCTAGACAGTAATTATTACTATGGAACAAAGTGGGATTTGGCTAATGATGATACAAAAACAGTAATCTTAGATAAGCAGGGAAAAATAATTAAAATCTTGACTTCAGGAAGATTTAGAGATGCATACCAAAAATCTCTGGTGGTAGTTGGTGAAAGAGGGTTTGGGTTATATTATATGCCAGACATCAATGCTTCTGATAGGATAATAACTTTGACAAAAGAATATATTTATGATGTTAAATTTATAGATGATGGAAAGATTGCTTATACCACTAAAGCAGAAGATATAGAAACTAACTTATTTTATTTACACATCGTTAGTAATACAGGGAGTGAGTTGAAAAAGCTAAAGGTACATGGTGGTAGTATTGCTGTGTTGCCAGATGGAAAGTCAGGTTTTATTAGTGGACCAAAATGGCAGAGGGTAGACTTTGTGGAAAATAAGTTCGTTGAGGACTTAGACTTTATAGAAGAGGAAGAAATAGGTGAACTTCAACAGATTTACACAACCATTAGAGGAGCTATGACTACATTTTATAACCTAGAGTTAAAGGGAGAAGGAAGCAGGATCAACTTACAAAAGTACTTTAAAAACACCAGCCTACCGGAACAATGGGCTTATTTCGACATGGAAAAGATACTTCAAGAAAGAGATGCTAAATCGCAGATTTCAGACTTTGTCATGGAGATTCATCTAAAGAGCTATGACATCGGTACTAATAATGCATCTGTTACAATCGGGGTAAATACAAGAAATCCTTATGGTCGAGGGGTTGTAATGGATTACGCTATGGAATTAATAAAGTACCAGGGCAACTGGTATGTGACAGGTTTTAGTACTTTTCCTTACTCCCCAGAAAGAGAAGAAGTAGAAGAGATCCTACAGGAAGTGGTAGAGAAAATCCAGATGGGAAAACTTTTTTCAGGAGAGTTGGCGAATAAAGCGATAACAATTGGACAAATTCAATTTTGGCTAAGTGGTATGGCTCATTTAGCTCCAAACGTAGAAAGTGCCAACTCTGTAAAGGTGTTTTTGCAGGTAGAGGGAGAAGACATTTATAAATTGGTACTGGAGAAGATAAATCATAATAGTTGGAAACCTATTAAACTTACGCAAGAAAATTTAAGTTCCCTTTAAAACTAGCAATACAAATAGGGCGTATTTTTCTAACTACCTTTTGCAAAAAGAAGAGGTAGTTTTTTTATTGCTTTAAGCAAGGTCTATTAAAGATGAAGGTTTTGTTTTGACGGTTTTAAATTATTATTTATAATGTTCTGAAAAAAAAACAAGATTTTTTGATTTTGTTTTATGAAAATTTAAAATTTTGTGGTAATATATAAAGAATAAAAACTAAGTTCTTATAAGAACCATACAAAAAAATAAAGCAGATAATGTATTGAGAGATATAAATCTGGAATTTTGCAGATGCACAAGCTATGGTGAATATGAACTGTAAAATTAAATAAAGGGGGAAAGAAAAATGACGAACAATATTGGGTATCCTTCAAAACAAGGACTTTACGATCCCCAGTTTGAAAAAGACAGCTGTGGAGTTGGCTTTGTTGCCAGTATTAAGGGTGAAAAAACCCACGACATTGTAAAAAAAGGTCTTAAGGTTCTTGTGAACTTAACGCATAGAGGTGCTGTAGGTTCAGATCCTAAAACAGGTGATGGTGCAGGAATTCTCACACAGATTCCAGATGAATTTTTTAGAATATACTGTGATAATTTAGGTATTAGTCTTCCTAGCTCTACAGAGTATGGTATTGGGATGATATTTTTACCGAAGGAGCCAGCCCTACGCCTTCGATGTGAAGGAATTGTAGAACGTGTTGTGGAGGAAGAGGGGCAAAAGGTACTGGGCTGGAGGGATGTTCCAACAGACAATAGGAGTATTGGAGAAACAGCAAAGGGAACAGAACCAACTATTCGGCAGGTGTTTGTAGAAAAAGCATCAGCCATAGATCAAGAGGCTTTTGAAAGACGACTTTATATTATCCGTAAGAAAGCGGAAAATGAAGTGAAAAGATTGATTGAAAGAAATTCAGAATATTTTTACATTTGCAGCATGTCTAGCAAAACCATTGTTTACAAAGGACTTTTACTAGCAGATCAGATTAATCAATACTATGTAGATTTAAACGATATTAACTTCAAAAGTGCTATTGCACTAGTACATCAAAGGTATAGTACCAACACATTTCCTACATGGGATTTAGCCCATCCTTTTAGATACATTGCTCATAATGGAGAGATTAATACCATTAGAGGAAATAGAAACTGGATGAATGCTAGGGAAGGTGTATTAAAATCGGAAGTATTTGGAAAAGAAATTAATAAGCTATTCCCTATAATCGGAGCAAATGCCAGTGACTCAGCATCCTTTGATAATGTTCTTGAACTTCTTGTTGCAGACGGCAGAAGTTTAGCCCATTCATTAATGATGTTAATTCCTCAGACATGGAGAGATAATGATGTCATGGCACCCTATAAAAGGGCTTTTTATGAATATCATGCTTCTTTTATGGAACCGTGGGATGGACCTGCTGCAGTAGCTTGTACAGATGGAGAGCAGGTGTGTACAGTTTTAGATAGAAATGGTTTAAGACCTGCACGATATGTGATTACCAAAAATGGTCTTGTAGTTTTAGCTTCAGAAGCAGGAGCATTAGAACTTGACGCTAAAGAAATCGAGTCTAAGGGAAAATTAAAACCAGGAAAAATATTTTTGGTGGATACGAAAGAAGGTAGAATTATACCGGACCATGAGTTGAAGAAAAAAATCTGCACAGAAAAGCCTTACGAAGAGATGATTGAAAGTTGCAGAATGACTTTGGATCAATTGGAAAGCAACGTTGAAAAATCAGAAGTCGAAGTGGAGAGCTTGGTAGAAAAGCAGCAGGCCTTTGGCTATACACTAGAGGATTTAAAGTTGATTTTAGGAACAATGGCTAGTATCGGTAAAGAACCTATAGGTTCTATGGGAAATGATACTCCACTGGCAGTCTTATCCAATCGACCACAACTTTTGTTTACCTACTTTAAACAATTGTTTGCTCAGGTAACCAATCCTCCTATAGATTGTATAAGAGAAGAAATGGTAATGTCCCTTACAAACTTTATTGGAACACAGGAAAATATACTAAACAAAAATCTTCCCAACCAAGCCTTTATAAAAATCAAAACACCAATACTAACGAATTTAGAAATGGCAAAAATAAAAGGATTGCGGAACAAAGATTTCAAGACAACGACAATTCCAATTACCTTTAAATATGACACTGGTATAGAAGGTTTTAAAGCTGCTTTACAACAAGTTTGCGAAAGAGCCTCCAAAAGGATCGAGGAAGGGTACAATATCGTTGTTTTAAGCGATAGAAATGTGGGATCTTACGATGCAGCGATACCGAGTTTGTTGGCAGTTTCAGCCCTGCAGCATCACCTTATTCAAGAAAAAACCAGAACAAAAATTTCTATTATCGTGGAAACAGCAGAAGCAAGAGAAACTATGCACATGGCACTATTGATTGGTTATGGGGCTACAGCAATCAACCCATATCTTGCTTTTGAGTCTATAGATTCTATGATTAAAAAAGGCGATATAAAGGATATAGACTTCGGAAAAGCTGAGAAAAATTATGTAAAAGCATTATCAGAAGGTTTATTGAAAATTCTTTCTAGAATGGGAATTTCAACGCTGCAAAGTTATCACGGGGCTCAAATATTTGAAGCCATCGGGTTATCTAGTGAATTTATCAATGACTATTTTGAAGGAACACCCTCTAGGGTAGAAGGGGTAGGCATTGAAACCATTGGAGAAGAGGTATTAATACGTCACAGAAATGCCTTCAATAAAATAAGAAAGCCAATCGCAGAACTTGATGCAGGTGGAATCTATTCTTGGAGAAAAGATGGAGAGTATCACTTGTTTAATCCAGAAACGATTTACAAACTACAGGTTGCCACAAGAAGTAATGACTATGGTATTTATAAGGAGTATGCAGAAGTTATTAATGATCAAAATCAGCATCTTTGCACTATTAGAGGATTACTGAAGTTTAAAGAGAATAATCCGATACCTATCAATGAGGTAGAGCCAATTAGTGAAATCGTAAAAAGATTTTGTACGGGTGCCATGTCTTTCGGATCTATTAGTAAAGAGGCCCATGAAACCATAGCTATTGCAATGAATAGATTAGGGGCTAGAAGTAACTCTGGAGAAGGTGGAGAAGATGCTGAAAGATACAAAATTGAAGAAAATGGAGATTTGAGAAGGAGTGCTATAAAGCAAGTAGCTTCTGCTCGCTTTGGGGTAACTGCAGAGTATCTTGTGAATGCTGATGAAATTCAAATTAAAATGGCACAAGGGGCAAAACCAGGAGAAGGTGGACAACTGCCTGGAAGTAAGGTTGATAAGGCGATTGCTAGAACAAGAAATTCTACTCCGGGGATTGATTTGATTTCACCACCACCACATCACGATATTTATTCTATTGAGGATTTATCTCAACTGATTTTTGATTTAAAAAGCGTAAATGCCTCTGCAAAAATTAGTGTTAAGCTAGTATCTGAAGTTGGTGTAGGTACAGTAGCTGCTGGTGTTGCAAAGGCTCATGCAGATGTTATCCTCATAAGTGGACATGACGGAGGAACTGGAGCATCGCCGGTTTCATCAATAAAACATGTAGGAACACCTTGGGAACTAGGAGTGGCAGAAGCCCAACAAGTATTGCTTTTAAATAATCTAAGAAGTAGAGTGAGACTTCAAACAGATGGACAATTGAAAACCGGAAGAGATGTGGCTATCGCTGCCCTATTGGGTGCAGAAGAATTTGGTTTTGCTACCACGGCTCTAGTAGTTTTAGGCTGCACCATGCTGAGAAATTGTCATGAAAATACCTGTGAGATGGGTATAGCTACCCAAGACCCAGAAATCAGAAGGAACTTTAGAGGAAAGCCAGAGTATATCATTAACTTCTTCACCTTTATTGCTCAAGAGGTAAGAGAAATCATGGCACAGCTTGGTTTCAGAACTATGAATGAAATGATAGGTCGTGTAGATCTTTTGGAGCCTAATAAAAATTTAAGGCATTGGAAAGCAAATAAAGTAGATCTGTCATCAATTCTTTATAAGCCAGATATGCCAAAGCGAATTAAACCCTACTGTGTAAAATCTCAGGATCACGGTTTAGATAAACTGATGGATTACAAGTTACTTCAAGTAGCACAATATGCTATTGACAGTAAGGCAAAAGTACGGGCAAGTTTTGAAATAAAAAATGTAGATCGTTCTGTCGGTGCTATGTTAAGTGGTAAGATTGCTAAAAAGTATGGGGAAGAGGGGTTGCCAGAGGATACAATTGTTTTTGAGCTTACTGGTTCAGCAGGTCAAAGCTTTGGTGCTTTCTGTGCTAATGGTTTAACTTTAATTCTTGAAGGAGAAGCAAATGACTATGTTGGTAAAGGGTTATCAGGAGGGAAGCTGGTTATCAAAACTCCTCGAACAGCTTCCTATAAACAAGATGAGAATGTAATTGCAGGAAACACTATTCTTTATGGGGCTACCAGCGGAAAAGTATTTATCAATGGGATTGTAGGACAAAGATTTGCTGTTAGGAATAGTGGTGCCTTAGCTGTTGTTGAAGGGGTAGGAGATCATTGCTGTGAATATATGACTGGTGGTATGGTAGTAGTGTTAGGAAAAACCGGAAGAAACTTTGCGGCAGGTATGAGTGGCGGTGTAGCCTATGTACTTGATGTAGATGGAGACTTTGAAGGAAAATGTAATAAGAGTATGGTCACGGTGGAAGATGTAAAGGAAATAGAGGAGTTAGCAGTAATTCATAGTATGATTCAAGAACATTATCAGCTTACGAATAGTGAAAAGGCAGGTCATATTCTTGCAGATTGGGATGGATATAGTAGTAAGTTAAAGAAAATCATATCTCCCGCTTATAAATCCGTGCTTGAGAAAATGAAGCAGCAGAGGGTAGGAAAATTATTAGACACTGCACTAATGGAAGTTTGTAGCAGTAAGGAGGCATAGGTTATGGGAAAACTATACGGTTTTAAAGAATACAATAGACAAACTGCTCCAAAACGACCTGTAGAAGAAAGAGTCAAAGATTATAAAGAACTATACCTTGAATTTCCAGAAGAAAGCCTTATGCAGCAGGGGGCTAGATGTATGGATTGTGGAACGCCTTTTTGCAACTGGGGTTGTTCTCTAGGGAATATCATACCTGATTTCAATGACTTGGTATATAGAGGAGAATGGAAAAAGGCTTACCAAAGGCTGAGACTTACCAACTACTTTCCAGAGTTTACAGGAAGAATTTGTCCTGCCCTATGTGAAGGTTCTTGTACATTAGGAATTAACAGAGAACCAGTATCGATTCGTGAAATTGAACTAAACATTATAGAAAAAGCCTTTAAAGAGGGGTGGATTAAACCTAATCCTCCTAGAGTTAGAACAGGGAAAAAAGCTGCCATCATTGGTTCAGGTCCATCAGGATTATCTGCTGCCTATGCGTTGAACTCTGTTGGGCACAGTGTTACAGTGTTTGAAAGAGCTGATGAAGTAGGAGGACTTTTAAGATATGGTATTCCTGATTTTAAGTTAGAAAAGTATGTTATTGATAGAAGAGTAGATCTTATGAAGGAAGAAGGCATTGTTTTTGAAACCAATAGTCATGTGGGAATTGATTATGAGACAAAGCAGCTGCTGGAAGATTTTGACGTAGTACTTTTAACAGGTGGCTCTACTGTTCCTAGAGACTTGCAAGTAGAGGGAAGGGAACTCAAAGGAATTCACTTTGCAATGGATTTTTTAACGCAGCAAAATAAAAAGAATGCAGGAAAACCGATTGAAGATGAAATATCTGCTAAAAATAAAACAGTGCTGGTGATTGGTGGTGGAGATACAGGCTCAGATTGTATTGGGACTTCAGTAAGACAGGGAGCGAAAGAAGTATATCAATTTGAAATCATGCCAAAACCTCCAGAAACTAGAGATGACACGATGCCATGGCCTTTATACCCAAGAACATTGAAGGTAAGTACTTCTCATGAAGAAGGTTGTAAGAGGGATTGGTGCATTGATACTTTGAAGTTTTCAGGAAAAAACGGAAAAGTAACCACTATGCATGGATGTAAAGTAGAGTGGAAGAAGAATGATGCAGGAAATATGGTTATCAACAGAATTCCTGATTCAGAGTTTGAGTTAAAAGTAGATTTGGTTTTTCTAGCAATGGGATTTCTGCATCCAGAAAAAGCAGGTTTATTAGAACAACTAGGTGTTGAGTTAGACGGTAGAGGTAATGTATTTACTAATCATAAGTATGAAACTACAGTTGAAAGAGTTTTTGCAGCTGGGGATATGAGAAAAGGACAATCCCTGGTGGTTTCTGCAATAGAGGAAGGTCAAAAGGCAGCAAAGGCGATAGATGAATATTTGATGGGAGAGACTTCTCTGAAGGGCTAAGGAGGTCTTACATTAAAATATTGTAGAGGGGTATACAGTATTATAAAAAGTTCTTCAAGATACTTCCTTTAGGAATTGACTTCCTAAAGGAAGTATCTTTTTTTCATTGCCTTAACCTAAATCATAGTTTGTCATCCTTAGGGGAGTAAAAGGTAAAAAATATAGAAAATTAAAGGGTTTCTAGTAGAAAAGTTGAAGTAATTATTTATAAGATCTTCTTTTCCAGATAATAATTCTTGAACTTTTCACGATTTTCTTCTTTTTATAATCATAAGTTGATGACTTATATTGTAAATATATAATACTATGTCAAAGGATGTGGTTCTTGGTGGAATTAAAGAAAAATAAAAGATTTAAAAGGTTTATGTATCTTTTTTGTTTGGGCGTTGTTTTGCTTTTGAATAGACTAAGCATACTTCCTAGAAATTTGGGGCTAATACTAATCATTATTTTTATCCCTTTCGCAATTGCCCACGACCTAGACCGTCTCCAGTAATCGAATATATTTGTTCTTTATAAGAAAACTATAAATGATAAATAGGATGGAGGAATTTGATAAAGCATAGGAGGAATGTTTATGCAAAAAAAGACAGCAATTTTAATTTCCATATTGATGGTATTGATAATACTAACAGCTTGTTCAGTGAAGGAACAAGAGGACAAGGCAAAGGAATATGAAGAATATGCCAATGATTACATTGCTTTGAACTATCCATCTGATTGGCACATACAGACCAATGTCTCCCACAATAATCAAACGATTTTCTTTGAGAAGGAAGCTAATTTTCAATTTGTAGTTCAAGCAGAAGCAGCAGCAGAAGGTGTAGCAAATGAAGATGAAATAAAAGAAGAAATTGAAAAAGATTTATATGAAGGTTATAGGAAGATGGCTGAAGAAATCATATCAATTAAGGTAATTGAAGATCAAGAGATTACTATAGACGGAGAAAAGGCCAGAGAATTAAAAGTAGAAACCAAGCTATTGGATAGCACGATTGAGCAGCTTTATTACATCTTAAATGCAGAACTCTCCTCTTACAATGAAGTAAAAAACTACTTAAAGGAATACCAAGAAGTGGAAATTTTTATTGATGAAATGAAATATAATCCTGAGAAATTGGAAGACCTTGAAGCTATACTACTTCAATTTGAGGTTGAAAACCAAGAGGAAAAACAGGCTATTATGATAGCCAATGCTTTCATTGGTAATGCTATTCATTTCATAAAGGAAGAAAAAGATGCAATAATAAAACAAGATATTATAATAGCTTACAAAGAAAATATTAGATTGAATATATTCTTTCAAAGTAATAAAAACGAATATCAAGAGAGTATAGGGACTATTCAAAAGATCATTGACTCTATAACATTTCTTCATTGATAGTATTTGTGAAATAGCCACGCTTAAATATCTATAAATCATATTAGCTATGTAGCAATATGATTTATAGATATTTAAGCTGTTATCTCTATGTTTTGGGGTATACTTTAACTAAAAATAGAAAAAAGGAGGGCTATAATGAGCAAATATAATTTTAAGATAAGTATTACACCTAAGGAGGCTTTAGCCTTAGTCAAAAAGGGGCAAGATGCAGATCTAGTACATGAAGAGTTTTTTGATTTAGGAGAAGGTAAGTTTACTGGTACACTTGTTTTTGAAAAGTACTATTTAAGAGCAGGTAATAGAGCTGCACTCATTGTTATTGCTGACAATATCAAAGGAGAATCAACCCTTAGGTCAATAGCCACTGGGAGTTCACAGGGTATGTTTTTTAACTTTGATTGGGGTGCATCTGATGATTTTGCTTATAGTGTTAAGCGTGTTTTAGGAGACTTTATCGTAAAAGAAGAAAAACTTTCCTAATCTACTGAAACCAGCAAGTTTCAGGTAAGCAAGTGGATTTGTTCCAGCAAGCTGAAACATCAGGGAATCAGGTGGAGAGTCTACTCCACCTGATTTTAAATCCCACCTACCTTAAAAACAAAATAGACCCATCTCAATAGAAAAGCTGGGCTGTAACATTTTCAAAAAAGTCTAGTACTACTGATCAGCAAGCCGTAACCAAGTTCGACCCTTTAGCTTTTCAAGAAGGATAGGAGCTTCAAAAAAGTTAGAAAGATTATTGCTGGTTAGAACCTCCTCTGTTTTTCCAGAAGAGTGGATTTCTCCTTTTCGCAGCAGTAGCGTATGGTTGAAGATTGGTAGTATTTCTTCTGTACGATGGGTAACGTAAATCAATGTAGGTGCACTTTTTTCTTGGCTTAGACCTTCAATCATAGAGAGTAATTGTTCTTTTGCAAAAATATCTAGGCCTGTGCAGGGCTCATCTAGGATTAGTAAACGAGGTGAGGACATGAGAGCCCTTGCGATAAGCACCTTTTGCTTCTCGCCTTGAGATAATGACTCATAAGAACGCTTTGCCAGATGAGCACAATTTAATCTTTCCAACAGATGATTTGCTAAATCCTTATCTGCTTTATTAGGTTCTTCAAATAAGCCTATCATAGCAAACTTACCACTCATAACGATCTCCTCAGCAGATTCTTTAACATAGAGCCTTTCTTGCAGTGCTGTGCTTACCCAACCAATGGATTTTCTTAACTCTCTTAAATCAGAGGCTCCAAAGGTACTGTCAAGAACTTCCATTTCTCCTTTTGAAGGAAATATGTATCCATTGATCATATTTAAAAGGCTAGTTTTGCCTGAACCATTTAATCCTAAAATAGCCCAATGCTCACCAGTTGACACAGACCAATTGATGTCCTTAAGAATATATTTAGAATCTCTTATAAGAGAAACCCACTTTGCTTTAATAATCAAGTTTACTCTCCCCTTCCGAATACGTATCACTTCCGACTTCCCTTTACCCCAAATGACAAATTATGGCTTACATTAACGCTAATGATATTATAATAAATTTTATGACAAAAGTCATCTGATTCTATTTTTCAATAAAAGATCCTCCCCATAACAGTAGGATGAACTCAATGGTTTTTTAAAAACTCAATGGTTATAGCTTAAAATTTCTTTTTAAAATCTATAATATAGATATTTTAAAGGTAGGTTTATGGGGTATATATAGGCATAGATCTGTGATTAAAAATTTTAGTACCTAGGATCTACAACTTACAAAGATGAGAAAGGACATGATAGTTGAAACCAGAGGGTAAAAATGGTAAAATTAAACTAATAATTTTCAGACTTTTCGTTTAATTATTAGTTTAGAAACATCAGTAAAAGAAAATGATTATTAATTATGAAGGGTAGGATGAATAATGATGTGGAAAGAGAAGTATAAAATCGGGGTACCTATTGTTGATCAGCAACACGAAGAACTCTTTAAACGTGTATCAGATTTTATTCATACGGTTCAAAAAAAAGGTGTATGGGAAGAAAAAATAGACAAGGTCAAAGAAACTATGGTTTTTATGCAGGAGTATGTGGTAGTTCATTTTGATGATGAAGAAATGTATCAAGAAAAAATCCAGTATCCTGACTTGGATGAGCACAAACAAAAACATATTCAATTTAAAGAAGCAGTTGGTAATTACGTTAAGCGTTTTAACGAGGAGGGTTACAGTGAAGAGCTAGTTCAGGAATTTAGTGGTAAACTTGTGGCTTGGTTGATTATGCACGTTGCTGCAATGGACCAAAAAATTGGAGAATATGTAGATACTCAAGAGAGAGGAGAATTATAATGAAAGCAGAAAGTGTAAACTCCTTTTATCAAGCGACAAAGGATGTATTTAAATTGATGTTGGACTTGGGGATTGAACAAGGAAAATTAGGGATTGTAGAAGACATGGTCCTTAGTAAAGATGCTAATGTGGTTTTAGGCGTAACTGGAGACCTTAGAGGCACCATTCTATTTAGCTTTCCAAAAGAGATGATTTTGGAAATGGTGAAGATTATGTGCGGTATGGAAATGGATGAGATCGACAGTTTTGTTTCTTCAGCATTAGGAGAAGTAGCCAATATTATTGGAGGTAATGCAGTAACAATTTTAGCATCAAACAACTATAAGTGTGATATTGTGCCTCCACAGATTTTTGTAGGAGAATATAAATCCTTTTCTATGGCTAATGAAAAGGCCTTGCTTTTACCTTTGAAAACTCAAATCGGAGCATTTGACATTAATATTTTTCTGAAGGAAAAATAAATATTTTCATAGATGACTAAAATGCAATGATGTTCTAAACGTGAAGGTTTATTGCATATAATTCAATGATTTAAAGGGGCGGATAGGAGGGGTGATAAAATGAAAATGAAAAATGTTATTTCACTATGTGTTTTTATTAGCATAATAGCTATACTTGCTGGTTTTACACACTCCTATGCTGATATACCTATAAATATAGAATCATCAATGCAAGAAACAAAAAAAATTCTCTCAGGGAAACCATCATTGTTGGAGATGATATAAATTATCCCCCCTATAGTTTTTTGGATAAAAACGGTAATCCTGCTGGTTTTAATATTGAACTGACAGAAGCTGTTTTAAGAACAATGGGATTAAGGGCTGAATTCAGGCTAGATCATTGGACCGAAATAAGGCGACAGTTAGCAGCAGGGGAAATTCATATGATTTCAGGGATGTTTTATTCATCAGATAGAGAAGTTATTTATGATTTTACAACAAGACACGCAGTTACTAGCGGAGATATTTTTACCCGCAGGGGAACAAAAATCTCGGACATAAGGGAACTAGAGGGACTAGCTGTAGTAGTGCAAGAAGATGATATAATTTATGAGTACCTGCGAAAACAAAATTTAAATATAGCATTTATACCGGTTTCTACAATCGAAGAAGCTTTGAGACTAGTTTCTATTGGAAAGTACGATTATGCAGCAGTATTAAAAGTTCCAGGACACTATATCATAGAAGAACTAAGGATTCCAAATCTACAGGCAAACAATATAGCCATGGCCCAAAGTGACTATTGTATGGCTGTACAAAGTAATAATGAAGATCTGCTCTTCGTATTAAATGGAGGATTAAACCTTTTAAAGGCTACAGGAGAATATCAAGAAATCTATGATAAGTGGTTAGGGGTATATGAAGAAAAAAGCTTTATCCAAGAGATTAAGGAATATGGTTGGATTTTAGGCTTTGTAGCTATAGGATTGGTTTTATTAGCTATATGGATAGCTACTTTGAAAAGAATGGTAGCTATAAAAACCAAGGAACTCAAACAGGCCAATAACACCTTGAATGAAAACCAAAAGGTATTAAATAGTTATAACCAGGAAGTTACAGTGGCTTATCAACAACTAACAGCTTCTGAAGAAGAGTTAAGGGCTCAATATGATGAAATTCAAAATTACATAAAGAAGCTAGAAAGTTTAAAACAAAAGTATCAGATAGCTATCCAAGGTACCAACAGTGTTGTATGGGAGTATGATTTAAATGATAAAAGCATTTACTTATCGGAAGAATTTAAAAATATTTATGGTGTAACCATAGATGGGAAAGAAAAAATCGAAAAAATTTTCCATCAACTTTTAACATCAGAGGAAAAAGATAAGCTAATAAAAGAATTTATGGACTATAAAAAGGAAAAAAGAAGAGATCTATAGTCAAGTGCAAATTAGAGATAAAAATAATAATCAACAATGGATACTAGTTCGAGGAAAAGGAGTTTTCGATGAAAACAATCAATTAAAGATGATTAACGGTATTATTCTTGATATAACAAAATTAAAAGAACAGGAAAAGCATATAAAACATCTTGCTTATCATGATCCCGTAACAGATTTACCAAATCGAATTATGTTTATGGAAGAGTTGGAAAAAGAGATAGATAAAAACAAGTCTGGAGCTGTAATGTTACTGGATCTTGATAATTTTAAAGGAATCAACGACACGCTAGGCCATATATATGGTGATAAATTATTAAGAAAAGTTGCACAAGAACTTTTAAGTATTAAAGATAAAAAACTATTTATATCAAGATTTGGAGGAGATGAGTTTCTTATTTTACTAAAGGAAGAAACAGAGATCGCTGAAATCCAAAACTACGCACAAAAGATAAGTGATATATTTACAAAAAGAATTACAACTAAAGAAGAAGCCTATATAAGTTGTAGCATAGGAATAACCCTCTATCCCCTCCATAGCAATGATGTTACCCAACTGATTATGAATGCGGATATTGCTATGTATCATGCTAAAAACTCAGGAAAAAGTAATTACAAGCTGTTTAATCAAGAACTGACTGATAACTTGAAGGAAAAAAGGAGAATAGAAACGGTTTTACGAGAAGCTATAGAGAAAGAGGAATTTAAACTACTCTATCAACCTCAAGTATGCAGCGTTACAAGAAAGGTCATAGGTTTCGAGGCTCTTTTAAGGTTGAAAAAACATGCTATATCCCCAGCTGTCTTTATACCAGTAGCAGAGGAAACGGGTATGATCATAGAGATTGGAAGGTGGATCACCAAGGAAGTAGCTTCACAAATAACTAGCTGGAAGAAGAAAGGTATAAGTATAAAACCTATAGCTATTAATTTTTCTGCAAAACAAATGAATGATTTAGGTTATATCAACTTTTTAGAGGATATATTTAAAGAAGAGAATGTAGATCCTAATGATATAGAGATAGAAATTACAGAAAGTATTTTTTTAGAAAATAAGCAGGAAACAATGACATTTCTTAATAACTTAAGGGCATTAGGTTTGAAAATTGTATTAGATGATTTTGGAACAGGGTATTCTTCCTTAAGATATCTGACGTTTTTGCCAGTACATAAAATAAAATTAGATAAGTCTCTAAATGATAAATTCTTAGAGCTAAGCAATATTGCAGTGATGGAGAGTATTATTTCCCTAGCTCACAGTTTAAACTTAAAAGTTGTGGCAGAAGGGATTGAAGATACTCAACAGTATCAGCGGTTAAAGCTAGTAAAATGTGATTATATTCAAGGGTACCTTTTTAGTAAACCATTGGAGGTAAAGGAAGCAGAAGATATCCATAACTACCATTTCTTATTATGATAGAAATAAATCAAAGCATGTTTTTCAAGGCAATAAAGAGTGGTTTTCTTGAAGTAGTGATAAAAACATGTTACTATAGAATCAATGTTTTTATGAAGAGTTTTGCTATATTATTATACAATTATTAGATGCAGTAAAGTGTTATCTAATACTTTGCACTTATTGGTAGTAAGAAATGAGGAGAATTATGGATATCTATAAGCAGCTTAAAACCTATTTTGGGTATGATATGTTTAAAAAGGGCCAAGAAAAGTTAATCAAAGGAATATTAGAGGGATATGATGTGTTGGGCATCATGCCTACGGGGGGAGGTAAGTCCCTTTGTTATCAGCTGCCAGCTGTAATATTAGAAGGAGTAACTATTGTTGTCTCACCCCTTATATCCCTTATGAAGGATCAAGTAGATGCATTGCAGGAGATGGGAATTGAGGCGGCTTGCATTAACAGTACCCTACAAACCAGTGAATTAGTAGAAATAATGCAGGAAATAGAGTCCAATAGGTATAAAATAGTATTTGTAGCACCAGAACGGCTAAATAGCAATAGTTTTATGAATATGATTAGACATATAAAAGTTTCTTTGATCGCTATTGATGAAGCCCATTGTATTAGTCAGTGGGGACATGACTTTCGTCCAAGCTATCTAGAAATCCCTAGATTTATTAAAAGATTTAAAGATAGGCCTGTAGTGGCAGCTTTTACAGCAACAGCCACGAAGGAAATTATTGTAGAAATAAAAGCACTAATAGGTTTGCAGAAGCCTTTGGAAGTTACTACTGGATTTGATAGACCTAATTTGTTTTACCAAGTTGTTAAGGAAGGAAATAAACTGGCTTACTTAACAAATTATTTAAGTAACCACTTTCAAGAGGAATCGGGAATTATTTATTGTGCAACAAGAAAAACAGTAGAGGCTTTGGTAAAAAAACTAAAGGAGAAGGGCATTTCTGCAAGTGGCTATCATGGTGGTATGGAAACGGAAGTACGCCAGAGGAATCAAGAAAGTTTTATGTTTAATAGAACTAGAATTATTGTAGCCACCAATGCTTTTGGCATGGGCATTGATAAGCCAGATGTTCGATTTGTGATACACTATAACATGCCTAAAAATATGGAGGCTTATTATCAAGAAGCCGGCAGAGGCGGTAGAGATGGAGAGGAAAGTCACTGTATTTTAATGTACTCTCCCTCTGATGTGGTGAAGCAAAAACTGATGATAGCAGGGGAAGAGGTTGCAGCAGAGCGCGAAGCATTACAATACAAAAACCTGCAATATCTCATCGATTTCTGTCATACCAATGATTGTCTTAGGAACAAAATACTAGGCTATTTTGGAGAAGAAGTTACAAAAGAAAACTGCGGTAAATGCAGTAACTGTTTAGATCAATCTGAAATGATGGATATTACAGTCGAAGCTCAAAAAGTACTATCTTGTATTTATAGGGTGAACCAGAGATATGGAGCGAATATTGTTATACAAGTACTGAGGGGGTCCAAAAACAAAAAAATATTAGAGCAAGGTTTGAACCAAGTATCTACCTATAATATTATGAAGGATTATAGTGAGAAGGCTATAAGAGAAGTCATTATGACTTTATCTGCTAGGAACTACATCCATATCACAACGGATAAATTTCCTGTTTTGAAGTTAACCTCACAGTCCAGAGAAGTGCTTCAAGGTAAAGTAAAGGTTTACCATAAGAAAGACTTGATAGAAAAATCATTATCAGAGAATAAAAAAGATGTCTTAGGTAAAAAAATAACTGATGACTATGATGAAGAATTGCTAAGCTTATTAAAGGAACTGCGGCATACCATAGCAGGAGAACATAATTTGCCTCCCTTTATGATTTTTCACGACAGAACCTTAAAAGAGATGGCATCTTGTTTCCCTCAGAGTCAAGAGGCTTTTCTTAAAATAAGTGGTGTTGGTATGAAGAAGTTTGAAAACTATGGTGAAAAATTCCTTGAGCTGATTAAGGATTATTGTATCAGGAAAAAAATAGATGCAAGCCTACAGGAGGATAAGTCTCATAAATCAAATGAAGAAACAGAATATAGTAGATATCAACTAACCTACAATTGTTACTTAGAAGGTTTGTCCTTAGAAGAAATTGCTAGTAAGAGAGATTTTAAGCCTGCAACGATTCTTCAGCATCTAGTAAGATGTCAGCAGGAGGGCTTAGAAATTGATTGGAGAAGATTTATGGATGATCCAGCAAAGGAAGAGGCAGTGATAGAGGTGGTTAAGAAAATAGGGGCACAAAAACTAAAACCTATAAAAGAAGCTTTGCCTCAGGATATTAGTTATGAAGATATTCGTGTAGTAATTATTAAGAATGCACTTTAAGGTGAAGATTCCACCAACAGTTCCGCCACAACCTATTATTTTAATGATGGGCTGTGGCGGATATTTTTTACACTGTGGATTTTTGCATCTATATTTGAGGTAGCTGATTTTTTAAGGATGAGTCTCCTGGGCGCTTTAGACGAAGGTCAATTACCCATAGGGAAATAAAGAAAATAACTGCCATAAAAATTATAGCTAAGGAAAATATCCATTCTATACCGATTTTTTGTAAAATGATACCATTGATAGAAGTACCAATAGCACCCCCTACAAATAAATTAAAGGAAACTAGAGACATAACAGTACCTCTAAGTTTAGGCATAAGACCTTGGGCTGTGGTAACCAAAGTAGTATGAATGGACACAAAGGCGTAGCCAAAGCCAAACAAAGAAATAGAAAGCACAATTGGGGAGGAGAAGAAGGTTAAAGACATTAGAGAAACCACTGCTAAAATTGCAGCACAAGGAACAAATTTAGTATTTAATACCTCCCTTAAAGCACTGGCTTTTCTACCACCGATTACTGTAGCAAGACCGAAGCAAGTAAGAATTAAGCCTACCTGTAGAAGATTATATCCAGTATGATTTTGAATAAATCGGCCTGAATAGGTAAAGGTACCAAAGACACTGAATCCAATTAAAAAGATGGTTCCTACAACCTTAAGCAATTCTTTATTGCTAAAGGCTTCTCCATAAACCCTCCGAAGATCCAAATGTTGAATTGTACCAGGTTTTTTTTCTAACATTTTCAGCATAACAAATGCCATGATTAACTCTAAAACCCCATAAATAAAATAAACTGCCCGCCATGAAGCAAAATAAGCTATAGCACCTCCTATGGCAGTTGCAGAGGCACTTCCTAAAAACATCATCCCAAAGAACTTTCCAAGCATTTTTTGTCTATTAGTATCCTGAGCGTTTTCTCCAATAAAAGCGATAGAGACGGGAAAAATTCCTGCACCAAAAGCCCCATTAAAAGCACGAAAAATAACCAAAGAAGTTAAGTTAAAAGAAAAGGCACCCATGATGCTGAAAATAGCGGTACCAAAGGCCGCGATATTGATGATCCTTGTTTTTCCATAGCGATCTCCTAAAGGGCCAAAGAAAATCGTGAAAAATCCAAAACAAAGCATATAGGATGTTACAGACAAAGCTGTTTTAGTAATCGGGATGCCTAAGTCACTAGAAATATTAATTAATAAAGGAGCAACTGCATAGTTATCTCCATTTGCTAAAAAACCCATCATGCCCAATACAAGTATCATTCGAGCAAATTTTTTAGAATCATTTTCCACAAAATTCCCCTCCATATAAATAGTTTCATAAATTTACCAATACATTAAGCATAAAGAATTTTTAAGAAAGTGTCAACATAGCGAGAATAGTATGAGAATTTTCACACAACAAATTTTTTCATAATAAATTGACTGTCAAGATAATTTATGATAAACTAAATCCTACTATTCACATATGAAAATAATAGTATTTATACAGGCTAGGTAAGTGCCGATACAAGGGATAAATTATAATTCATATATCATAGGCGTTAACTTAACACAATTATTACCACAATTC